>DASTSF010000608.1:0-2819 GCA_035760825.1 Bacteroidia bacterium | reverse complement strand
CCGTGACCGCGAAAAGAAACATCGATCGCTTTCGTTCCGCCCGCACCGAAATTTCCCGTTCCCATTGAACTGTAAGGCGAAACTTTTTTCACTGCTGCCCGCTATTTTACCCGGAACAGCGTTAATTTACCAGCAGGATTTTCACAAACAACTATTCCGTTCAAGGCAATATTTTCATTCAGCCTGAACAACTCCACGGATTTAACGAAACTCTGTACCTTTCCCTACTTTTAATCCTATGCAGCAGGTTCAGCTTTTACTTGGTGAACGTGTCCGGCTCCGCGCCCTCGAGCCGCAAGATGTGGATCTTCTCTACAAATGGGAGAACGATACCGCGATCTGGAAAGCAAGCAATACACAGACCCCGTTCTCCCGCTTTGTGCTGGAGCAGTATATCGCGGCGTCGCACATGGACCTGCACACGAACAAGCAGCTCCGGCTGATGATCACGTCGAAAGACGGGAAGGACGTCGGCGCGATCGACCTGTTCGATTTCGAACCGCAGCACCAGCGTGCGGGCGTGGGCATCCTCATCGCCGAACGTGAAGACCGCGGGAAAGGCTTCGCTTCGGAAGCGCTGAACCTGCTGATCGCCTACAGTTTCCAGCAACTGCATCTCCATCAGCTGTACTGCAATGTCACGGTCGACAACCAGGAAAGCGTGCTGCTGTTCCAGAAGCATAATTTCATCATCACCGGCATCAAAAAAGACTGGATACGCGTGGGCGATACGTTCATGGATGAGCTGCTGCTGCAGCTGGTACGCAAAGGGCACTGAGTTTCCCGGTTTCCGGTTTTGTTTTTATGCCCTGCAGGCAGAAACGCCGAAAGCGTAAACCGAACCAATCCTTACCTTCGTATTCCCGCAGGATGAAACGCTTCCGGATATTTTTGGTTTTCGCCCCGATAGCTGCTCTCATGCTCCTGCTTTCGTATTGCGGCAACGGCAACAACGAAAAAAAAACGGCTTCTGCCGATTCCACGCCCAAGCTTCTTTATCTCAACCATGCGGATTCCGTCCATTATGTAGGAATGGAAACCTGCCGCAAGTGTCATGAAGATATTTACGAGACCTTCATTCACACCGGCATGGGGCAATCGTTCGACGTGGCGTCGATGCAGAAAAGCGCGGCGAAGTTCGGGAAGCAGTCGACGATCTACGACAAGTACCGCGATATGTGGTACCACAGCTATTTCGCGGATTCCAACATGTACATCTGCGAATTCCGCCTCGAAGGAAAAGACACGGTTTACAAACGGACGGAAAAAGTGGATTACATCATCGGCTCGGGCATGCACACGAATTCGCACATGTATTCGGTGAACGGTTACGTTTTCCAGATGCCGATGACGTTCTACACGCAGCAGGGAAAATGGGACCTTCCGCCCGGTTTTGAAGGCGGATACAATTCACGTTTTTCACGGCAGATCGGTCTCGAATGCATGAGCTGTCACAATTCGTATCCCGGATTCAGGGAAGGCTCGGAAAATAATTTCACGAAAATCCCCAACGGCATCAGCTGCGAACGCTGCCATGGTCCGGGTTCGTTGCATGTGCAGCGCAAAATGGCCGGCGACATCGTCGACACGTCGAAATACATTGACTACACGATCGTCAATCCCGCGAAGCTTCCGCCCGACCTGCAGTTCGACGTGTGCCAGCGCTGCCACCTGCAGGGAAACGCGGTGCTCAAGCCGGGAAAATCGTTCTTCGATTTCCGTCCCGGCATGAAGCTGTCGGATTTTCTCACCGTGTTCATGCCGAAATACGAAGGCGCGGAAGACAAATTCATCATGGCTTCCCACGCAGAACGCCTGAAGATGAGCCAGTGCTTCATCCAGACCGAAGCGCGAAAATCCAAAGGGCCGGTCGACACGCTGCATCCGTACCGGAATTCGCTCACGTGCGTGACGTGTCACAACCCGCATGTGTCCGTGCGCGAGACCGCGGACGAGCATTTCAACAACGCATGCAAAGGCTGCCATTTCACCGGCAAAAGCACGCTCACGAAATGCAGCGACACCCAGGCGCATCTCGATGCCGCGGGCAACAACTGCGTTTCCTGCCACATGCCGCGTTCCGGCGCGATCGATATTCCGCACGTGACGGTGCACGATCATTTTATCCGCCGTCCTTCGAACGACACGGCCGAAACGGGGAAAGTGAAAAAATTCCTCGGCCTGTTCGCCGTAAATGAAAAAAATCCGCCGAAGCCGATCATCGCGCGCGCCTACCTGCAGCAGTTTGAAAAATTCTCGCATGATCCTTCTTATCTCGATTCCGCGGCGGCCCTTCTTCCGCAGCAGACCACGCTGGATATACGGAACAATTTCACCGACCTCGTCCACCTCTATTTCCTGAAAGAAGATTTCATGCAGGTGAAACGCATCACGGATAACGCCGGAAGACAATATGCGCTCGACAGCATCCTCGTGCGGCCTTCGTTCGACAATGAAGATGCGTGGACGGCTTACCGCATCGGTGAAGCGTTCTACCATCTCGGCGACATGCCGGCGGCAGAAAAATTCTACAAAAAAGCCGTCGACCTTGCTCCTTTCCATCCCGATTTCCGGAGCAAATACGCACTTACGCTCGCGGTGCAGCAGAAAAAATTCGAAGCGAAAACCGAGTACCAGCATGTGCTCGATCAATATCCCGATTACGTTCCCGCGCTGACGAACCTCGGCTACCTCTGGCTCGAAGACGGCGACGATAAAAAGGCGGAAAGCTATTACAGCCAGGCGCTCGCGCTCGATCCCGATGATCCGCAGGCGCTGCTGAACATGGCGGGTTTGTATATTTACCGCAAAGATTACAG
>DASTSF010000607.1:0-3615 GCA_035760825.1 Bacteroidia bacterium | reverse complement strand
CACGGCGATCTTCATGGCTTCGTCCTGGAGCTGCGCGTCATCGAAAACCTTGTACAGCATTCCCATCTGCAGCGCTTCCGCAGCGGGAACTTTATCGCCGAGCATCATCAGCGCAGCGGCGCGCTGGAAACCGATGAGCTTCGGGAGAATGAACGTTCCGCCGCTGTCGGGGATCAGGCCTATCTTCGAAAACGCCTGGATGAATGCGGCAGAAGTTCCCGCGACGATAATGTCGCACGCCAGCGCGATGTTCGCACCGGCGCCGGCGGCCACGCCATTCACGGCGCACACGACCGGTTTTTCAATGCGGCGCAGGCGGAGAATGATCTCGTTGTAATGCTCGCGCACGATCTTTTCAATGCCGGGTCCCGAGGGATCGATCGCTTCGGAAAGATCCTGTCCCGCACAGAAGGCTTTTCCTTCACCGGTGAGAAAGATCGCGCGGATCGTTTTATCCGCTTCCGCAGCGTCGAGCGCCGACTGCAGCGCAAGCGCCATCTCGCGGTTGAAGCTGTTGAATTTGTCCGGGCGGTTGAGGCGGATCACCGCCACCGCGTTTTTGTTTTCGGAGAGAATTGTGCTCATGGGAACAAATATACAGTGGGATTGCTTATGAGCTGGAAAGTGAGAAAGTCCGGCAGCGTTTCAGTTTGAATTTTTTAAAGACAAGCTGCCGGCGCAGCGACGAAATTCCCGGTCGGAAAACTCTTCTGGCCGCACATCCATGACGCCCGCCTGGTTGTCGGGTTCTGGAATTTTCACTTTATATAACGAATGAAAAACAGGACAGCGCCATAGCTGGTTTTCCGCAGAATTCAAGTTGCAGAAAAGCAGTGGAGGAATGTGCGTAAGCAACCCCGTAAGTGAAGCGCAGCGGAACGGCTTGGGTTGCGGGCGCTTTTCGAAGCGTAGAATTCCGGAAAATCAGCTCCGGGCGCGCTTTTTTGCGCAACTTTTTTCTAAAAAAAGTTGCAGGGAAAAAATAACCGTAATTCAATTTGAAACGCATTACCCCCCGAACCGCGAAGCCATCGGGTCAGGAAGCTTTTCTGACTAACCTCCCGGCAGCGCCATAGCTGGTTTTCCGCAGGATTCCCGGAGATCAATTAAAAAAACGGTCCTCAGATACACTTGAAATAATCGAACGGCTCTTTACAGTCGAGACATTTCCACAACGCTTTGCACGCTGTCGATCCGAAGTTGCTGATCATTTCCGTGTGCATCGATCCGCAGCGCGGACATTTCACCGTTTTTGATTTTCCGAGCAGCGCGTTCTTGTCGGCGGTGGTATGCTCCGGCGGGGAAATACCGAACTGCCTCAACCGTTCCTTCGCGTCGTCCGACATCCAGTCGGTTGTCCACGCGGGAGAAAGAATGGTTTTCACGGTTACGTCCGCAAATCCTTTTTGCTGAAATATTTTTTTGATGTCCGTCGCGATCATGTCCATCGCCGGGCAGCCGCTGTACGTGGGTGTGATGGAAACAGTGATCGAATCGCCTTCTTTTTCAATGTCCCGCACAATGCCGAGATCGACCACCGTCAGCACAGGGATTTCAGGATCCACCACTTCATTCGCGATCGCCCATAGCTCCGGGTTTTTCCCCGTATACACCAAAGGGTTCAGCTGAATGTTCTTTTTCATGATTCTGTAGCGATCCGTTTTGAATTTTCACCGCGCAGCGCCAGGTCTTTGCAACCAGCTTTTTTTGCCACGAAGACACAAAAGAGATAATCTTTCGTTCACAAGCAGGCCACGTATACCCCCATTCCCTTTTTCCACTCCAACATCTCAAATCCGAAATCCGAAATTCGAAATCCGAAATCCGTTACCATTTATTCCCCGGGTACGCCCTCGTCACATATTGCAGTTCCGCGATGATATAACCGAGATGCTCGGTGTGTCGTCCCGTCCGGCTGCCTTCCATCTGCCATGCGTTCGCATCAGGCATTTTTAATGTGGCGCGCTCAAGCACGTCCGCGATCATTTCATTCCATTTACTCTTCAGCGCAGCGACGTCCGGAATGATCCCGTTCTTCACCAGCTCCGCGTCGCTTTCCACGGTCGCGAAAAGATCGCCGGTGTACATCCACAGGTCGTCGATCGCTTTCTGCATGCGTGTGTGGCTTTCTTCCGTTCCGTCACCGAGACGAAGCGTCCAGTCGTTGGCGTGACGAAGGTGATAGGTGAATTCCTTGATCGCTTTCCCGGCATAACCGGCCAGCGTTTCGTCCTTGCTTTTCTGCAGCTCCGTGGCCAGCAGCCACGCGAACGTGGAATAATACAGCTGCCTCGCCACCGCAAATGCGAAATCAGGCGTTTTCATTTCCGTGAGCAGGGAATTGGTGAATTCATGCTCGCGTCTTTCATAGGCGAAAAAATCTTCTTCATGTCCTTTGCCTTCCACCTTCCCGGCGTAGGTGTAAAGGATCCGCGCCTGCCCGAGGTAATCGAGCGCGATGTTCGACATGGCGATGTCTTCCTCGAGGAACGGTCCGTTGCTGCACCATTCCGAAAGGCGGTGACCGAGGATGAGGCTGTTGTCGCCGAGGCGAAGGACGAAGCGCAGGAGCGCTGACTGGTCGTTGCTCATGGAATTTCGCTTAAATGTGTTTCACTTCCGAAGGGATCGTGTAGAACGTCGGGTGGCGGTACGCTTTGTCGTTCGACGGATCGAAGAACGGACCAAGATCTTCCGGGCTCGAGGCGACGATAGCGGTGGAAAGCACCACCCATATCGCGGTTCCTTCGTTGCGGCGCGTGTACAGGTCGCGTGCGTTCATCAGCGCCATCTCTTTGTCGGCGGCGTGAAGACTGCCCGCATGCTTGTACGGCGTTCCGGATTTCGATTGCACGAATACTTCCCAAAGCGGGAATTGAGTGTCGTTTGAGTTGTTCATAGTGATCAGGCGTGATGATTATTTTTTGGAGCGCACCACCTGCGCATTTTATTTTCTTTCCTCCTGCTTTCCCACGCTGACGCGTGCTCAATCAGGGCTATGCAATTTTTTTTATCGCGTTTAAAGTTACCCGTTCCGCGACAACGTCACTTTTTCTTTTGTTTCAACAGTCACGTTGAGTGTCGTTTTTGTTTTTTTTCGTTCACCTTGCGTCGCGGTAAGGCCGCTTTTTCTTTTGTTTCAACAGTCACGTTGAGTGTCGCGACAAGGCTGTTTTTTACACCATAGTCACGTTGAGTGTCGCGATTTTTTCGCGACGTATCGAAACGTGACTTTGCCACGAGTGTCGCGAGTTTTCGCGACGTATCGAAACGTGACTTTGCCACGAGTGTCGCGATTTTTTCGCGACGTATTGAAACGTGACTACGCCACCATCGCTTCCGCTTTAGAAGCTTTTTTCTTCGCATAAGCGGTCGCTGCTTCGCGCACCCATGCATTTTCATTATGCACGTTCACATGGTGCTCGAGGCGCTGCTTGTTGCACGGACCATTTCCTTTGATCACGTTGTTGAATTCCACCCAGTCGATCTCGCCGTAGTCGTAATGCCCGCGTTCTGCATTCCATTTCAGGTCGGGATCGGGGATCGTGAGACCGAGGTATTCCGCCTGCGCCACGGTTTTGTCAATGAATTTCTGGCGCAGCTCGTCGTTCGTTT
>DASTSF010000606.1:0-2045 GCA_035760825.1 Bacteroidia bacterium | reverse complement strand
ATTCATCCGCTTCGATCTGCATGCCGCTGCCGAGGCGAAGATTGATGGGAATGAAATCGCGGTTGACGGAAGTCGAATAAGAGATTTTGGAGCCGATGTTCGTGATGGCAATACCCGCCATGAGCACACTTTTCTTGCCGGAGACTTTTATCTCGTCGTCGTGGAAATACGCGCTGAGATCCACGGCACCGGATGTTCCCGGTTTCGTATCCTGTCCCTGAACGGTGATGCCGTTCGTCAGGTTGGAACGGATAATGCGTCCCGCCATGGAAGCGGAAAAGAACTTGCCCAGCTTGCGCGCATAGCAGAAGTCGAATGCAAATTCATTCGGGCGGAACTGCCCGATGGTATTTCCCGACACATCTGTGAAGGTGATGTTGCCCATGGAAAAATAACGCAGCGAGGCGCCGAATGCGGAATTCTTATCGGGCTTTGCGTAAAATGAAACGTAAGCGAGGTTGATGTCGGGAACCAGGGCACGCAGCCACGGCGTATAGGAAATCCCGAGTCCCATCTTCTTGTCGGCGAAAGCCAGCTTGGCACCGTTCCAGTGAATGGAGTTCACATCCGGCGTGGTCGCTACGCCTGTCTCTCCCATGCCGCCTGCCCTTGAGTCAGGTGTGATCATGAGAAAAGGAACAGCCGTAGTGATGGTATTCATGTGGCTCAGGAAATCGTTCACATCCTGCGTGGAAGCCGTGGAAGACGATTGGGTGGATACGGGCGGGCCGCTGCGGTAAAACGCCGACGGCGACTGCGCTGCAAGCGCCACAGATGAAACAAAGCCTGCGGCAGTCAGAATTCTTTTCGCCCTGTTATTCATGCTCATTGTTTTAAGGATAGCAAATTTAAAAAAATTAACCTTCGCTTTTTTACGTCACAGAATGACGAGCTTTTCGTATTTCTCTGCCGATTTTCCGTCGCTGCTTTGCGCTACAACGCGATAAATGTAGACGCCTCTTCCGACGAGATCACCGTAATCATCACGGCCGTCCCAGTCGATCGGGTCGGAACGGAATCCTTCCGCAGCTACATGCTGGTTGATCGTTTTCACGAGCTTGCCCGACACGGTAAAGATCTGGATCATCACATCGTAATCCGTGCAGCATTGGTTGTATTCGAGGAAGAACGAGGTATGCGTCGTAAACGGGTTGGGATAATTCAGCACGTGATCGATCGAAAGTCCGGCCGGGTTCGTAACAACAAACTCCGTTTTGACAGTCGTGGAATTGTCATAAACGTCCCATACTTTCAGGCTGAGCGTGTGATGTCCTTCCGGCAGGTTCGAGAAAGAGTAAAGTATCTTTCCGCTCTGGTAGCTGTTCAGGTCGGCAGTATAGTAATCGTTCAGGATGATCTCGTTGTCCGTTGCCTCGTCAAGTATCGCCACGACATCATGCCCGATGCCGTTCCCCACGGTGTTCACCCCGCTGGAATCACGGATGATCGCGTAAAGCTTCGGATCCGAATTCGTTATTCCGCCCGATACGAAATTGCTGTCGTTCATGAACAGCTTCACCTGCGGACCTGTAACATCCGCCGGCGGCGATGGATTCGATCCTCCGATAATGAAACTGTTGAAATAACCGCTCGCATCGGTTTGCCCGTCCTCGGCGTAATAGCTTATCCGCCCGTTGCCGAACTGGTAAGCGATGTCCTTCGGCACGACGAAAGAGAACTGGAAATTGCCGTTGACAACAGAAACCTTTCCATGATAGATCACGCTTTTCTGCAGCTGGAAAGTGAACGGCGGGTTCGGCGGATCATTCCCGATGGTCGTGATCGTTTTCGGCTTGTCGAATACGGTCGGGTAAATGATGCCGTTAAATCCTGTCATCTGGTTTCCTGCCGTGTCCGCCACATATCCTTTTACCGTGACGAGGCTGAGCGCCCGCAATGTATCGGGCTGTGAAAGATTCACCGGCACGTTGTTGATCTCCGACGTCACCACTTTGTTCATCGGGTAATTCAGCCGCACGGCCGGATCTCCGAGCAGCGTAAAGTTCCTGTTGTTCGTGTTGTTGCCGCTGTTCACCATCGTGATC
>DASTSF010000605.1:0-2961 GCA_035760825.1 Bacteroidia bacterium | reverse complement strand
GACTGCACGGGGCACGGTGTTCCCGGCGCGCTCATGAGCATGATCGGTTTCAATTTCCTCGGGCAGATCGTCAATGAAATGCACATCCGGAAAACGTCCGCTATTCTCGACGAGCTTCACCGCAAAATACTTTTTGCGCTTAACCGCAACCTTGCTTCGGGAGATGTAAAAGATGGAATGGACATTGCGCTGCTGCGCATTTTCAAAGGCTCGCGGAAGATCGAATTTTCGGGAGCTGTGCGCCCGCTGTACATTGTGAACGCGGGAAAGCTGAACATTATCGACGGCGACATTTATTCGATCGGCGGGATAAAGGATCCGGAAAAAGAATCGTTTTCCTGCCACGAAATGGAAGTGGAAAGCGGGAGCATGCTCTATCTTTTTTCCGACGGCTACGCCGACCAGTTCGGCATGAGCAGCGAAGAACGGGGAAAAGTTTCTGCAAAAACAGGAACACCGGCCGGGAAAAAATTCAAATACCGCCGCCTGCGCGAGCTGCTGTCGGCCGTAAGCGGAAAACCTGCGGACGAGCAGCAGCGGCTGATCAGCGAGACGTTCCTTGCATGGAAAGGGAACCTCGAACAGGTGGATGATATTCTCGTCATCGGCATCCGGCCTGACTGAATGCTTTTCCCGGCAACCGTTCAGCGGTTTCTGCGTCTGATCAGTACCTGATCAGTTGCACTTTTTCCCGTTATATTTGGACAACCGGTTTATGAGAGCCTGGAAATTTTCCCTTTTTATTGTTTTCCTGCTCAGGTTTGGCGGAGCTTCCGCACAGATTCGCGAGGGCGTAAACCCGTTCCTGATGAGCATCCGCGGCACGGCGACGGTTCCCCATCCTGTCACGAACAAAGCGTTCCGGCGCAGCTTCACCGGCATTTACGACGCCACGGTTTCCTGCGATTACCAGGTATTTCCCGGCGCCATCATCGGAGCAATGTACAGGAACAATCTCTGGAAAACACCCGACAATAAAATTCCCGGGCTGAACACATACGCGCAGAGCAATAATTTCGGGCTGCGTATTGGCTATGATTTTCCTATCAATGAAACGGCGGTCGGCTTTTTTGGTTTAACGGCAGAGCAGGGCTATTATCATTTCTACGGACTTTCCATCAATGAAGGAACCGACCTCACTGAACTGAAAACAAAATACGCCTACCATGCGCTGGAAGGGGAGGGCGGGGTTTATTTTTACACAGAAGGGAATTTCGCGATCGGGCTGAATGCGTCTTATCTTTTTTCCAATTTCAAATTCAATCCCTACAGGCTTTTTCTTAACCAGCACAAAGCGTACATCGCCAGCGATCTTAACGGAACGGTTTCACAGCTGAACGTCGGCTTCTGTGTCGTGTTCAGTTTCCTCAAGAAGAAGAAAAAATAATTCCGGCAAACCAGTTCAGCCGGTCATCCGTACCATGAATTTTCCCGCCCGGAATTCCCGGCATTAAAAAAGCCCCTTGCGGGGCTTCCGGTTATTCTTCCTTCTTATTCTTTTTCGGTTTGGGCTTCGCCACGATAATAGCGATGTCCTTTTTCTCTTCATCATAGCCGATCGTCACCGTGTCGCCTTCACTCACACCGGCGCGGATGATTTCTTCCGCCAGCGGATCTTCGATGTATTTCTGGATCGCCCGTTTCAGCGGACGCGCTCCGTAATTCGCATCGAACCCTTTCTCGACGATGAAATCTTTCGCCTCCTTGGTAAGCTGAACGCTGTATCCCATCTGGTTGATGCGGGAATAAAGCTTTTCGAGCTCGATGTCGATGATCTTGTAGATGTCTTCGCGTGAAAGCGAATTGAACATCACCACGTCATCGATACGGTTCAGGAATTCAGGAGCGAACGCTTTCTTCAGCGCATTTTCAATAACGCCTTTCGCATGCTCGTTGATGTTCTCTTCCTTGGCGCCGGTGGAAAAACCTACGCCCGTTCCGAAATCCTTCAGCTGGCGTGAACCGATGTTCGACGTCATGATGATGATCGTATTTTTGAAATCGACTTTCCGCCCGAGGCTGTCCGTCAATTGTCCGTCGTCAAGAACCTGCAGCAGGAGGTTGAATACATCCGGGTGCGCTTTCTCGATTTCATCGAGCAGGACGACCGAATACGGCTTGCGGCGCACTTTTTCAGTAAGCTGTCCGCCTTCTTCGTAGCCCACATATCCCGGAGGCGCTCCCACGAGGCGGGATACCGCAAATTTCTCCATGTATTCGCTCATGTCGATGCGAATAAGCGAATCTTCATTGTCGAACAGGTACTTGGCAAGAATTTTTGCGAGCTGCGTTTTTCCGACGCCGGTAGGACCGAGGAACACGAACGAACCGATCGGCTTGTTCGGATCTTTCAGCCCGGCGCGGTTACGCTGGATGGCTTTCACCACTTTCGCAATCGCTTCATCCTGCCCGATCACTTTTCCTTTCAGCTTGTCGAACATCACCGCCAGCTTTTCGCTTTCATTCTGCGAAACACGCTGTACAGGGATGCCGGTCATCATCGAAACGACCTCAGCCACGTTTTCCTCCGTCACCGTTTCGCGGTGCGAACGGCTTTCTTCTTCCCACTGCTTTTTCGCCGCTTCGAGCTGCTCCTGCAGCTGGCGCTCACGGTCGCGCAGGCGCGCCGCCTCTTCGTAACGCTGGCTGCGGACAACCTGGTTCTTTTCCTCTTTTACTTTTTCGATCTCTGCTTCAACCTCGAGTATCTTCTTCGGAACTTTTATGTTCGTGATGTGCACGCGTGAACCCGCCTCGTCGAGCGCGTCAATCGCTTTATCCGGCAGGTGACGGTCGGTGATGTACCGCGAAGTGAGCGTTACGCACGCTTTGATCGCGTCGTCCGTATACGTGACGTTGTGGTGATCCTCGTATTTCTGCTTGATGTTGTTCAGTATCTGGATCGTTTCGTCAACGGTGGTCGGTTCAACGATCACTTTCTGGAAACGGCGTTCGAGCGCT
>DASTSF010000604.1:0-9530 GCA_035760825.1 Bacteroidia bacterium | reverse complement strand
GAGACATCACCAACGTCATACGCTATTTCATGGATGAATGGATCCCGCCGGTGATCCGCGACAGCCGCTGGTTCATGTACCCGTTCTACATGTTTGCCTACCGCGGAAAAAATATCCGCGAGGTGATGGATTTCAAAAGCCGCGTGCATTCGTTCACGCCGGAAGATTACGATCATTTCTACAACAACCTCGATACGATCTCGCGCAACCGCGTCACGGATCTCAACAAGCCCAGCCTGCGTTTTATTCTCGACGGCATCGATCCTTCGGCGCAGACGCTTATCGATGTGGGATCGGGAAACGGGTTCCTGCTGAAGGAAATTCACCGCCGCCATCCGCAGCTGAAGCTCACCGGTTTCGATATCAAGGACAGCGACGACAATGCGGATGTGTATTCCTATGTGAAGGGAAATATCGAGCGCATGCCTTTCCCCGACAAATCATTCGATGTCGTTACGTGCAGTCACACGGTGGAGCACCTGCTGAAGCTCGACCAGTGCATGGAGGAGCTCGTGCGCATTGCGCGCAAACAGGTTTTTATCGTCACGCCCTGCCAGCGGTATTATTACTATACGCTCGATGAGCACGTGAATTTTTTCCAGCATGAAAGAGAGCTGACCAGTCACATCCCGCTGAAAGATTACACCTGCACAAAGCTGAAAGGCGACTGGGTGTATCTCGGGAAGATCCCGCAATAGCAATTTCCCGTTTGCCGTTCTTCTTGGTGCGCTTCGTGTACGAACGTTGTGTTCTTCGCGGCTAAAGAAAGCAGTATCCCGTTCGTTGCCTGGCGCCTGATGGCCGGGATTTCAACTCTGCAGAGTTTTATTTCACCTGGAAAATTCCTACGAGGTTTTTGCCGGAGGCTTCCTCCCGCGTGGCCGGCATTTCCCCGAAACGGGCGAGCTCTTTCAGCTTCGGATGATTGGAAAGTTCTTCGATCGGTATGCCGTAATCGAATTTTGTAAAATGCGAATCCCAGATGACGATGTCGCCTTTCCTGAAATCCGTGTCGAGGCAGGAACAGGTGAACGAAACGAACTGCGTTTTGTCGAACGGGTCTTTCCCGGCGAGGAAAGCGAAAACGGGATGCGAGGAAAAGATCCGTTCGCCGGTGTAATTGTTTTCCGCGAGAAAATCCGCCGCGGTACGATCGATCGCAAAATCATCCGAAGGCTGCAGCGGGAGCGGATGCTGGCGCCACGTGAGGAAAACCTGCACCGCAAGGACGATCCCCGCAATGGTTTTCATCGCCGCCGCGGAACGTACGTACGCCCCGATCACATGAAACCCGCGCAGGCTGATCAGCACGGCGGAAGGGATCGTGCACGCCATCACGCGGTGAAGTCCGAGCGAGCCGAACAGTCCTTTCCACCAGAACACGGAATGCATCACGAGAAAAAGAAGGAACGTTCCGTAGACGAGCCAACCCTCGGCGGATGAAACGGAAGCGGCGAACCGTTTCCGGAAAACCGCGGCGATCATTCCCATGGCCAGCAGCGCGGTCATTCCCCAGCCCCAGGTGAATTCATTGAGCGCGATGAAGTGGAACAGGGTCCCGTGGCCGTAAATTTTTTCAGCGCCCGTGTACGGGTTTTTGTGAATGATCCAGAGAATATCGTGGTAAAGAAAAGCGCCTGCCACGGAATAGAGGAGGGTGCCCGCGCCCAGCAGGAAAACGGGAACAAAATCTTTCCGGCCGAGAAAATAGAATGCGAAAAGCGGCGCGAGAAAAAATCCTTCCGTGCGCGCGAAGGGCAGCAGCGAGATCACCAAAGCGGCAATGCCGTTCCTTCCGTTCATGACAAAAAAGATCCCGGCAACAAGCACGAGCATGAAAAGCGGCTCGGTGAGCCCGCTCATGCCGACCGGCAATGCGATGGGTGCGAAGATCACCAGCGGTGCGGCCAGCGGCGCGAACGGCAGCTTCAGCTTTTCCGCGATCTTCCACGTGAACCATCCCGAAGCGCAGAGACAGAGCAGGTTGAACGCAAGCGTCCCGCCGTAACCGAAAACCGCGAAGGGAAAAGAAAGCAACGTGTAGAGCGGCTTCGCCCAGTGATCGAGAAAAAGAGCGGGATGTTTCCCTGCGTAATGCGCGAAAAGGTAATGCATCACGCCATCGCCCGGGTCGTAAATGCCTTTCGAGAGCAAAGCGAGGATCCACAGCAGCAGGAACGTCGCCGGGAAAAAAAGAAAAGGCCATCGCTTTTTCATCGGGCAGGGAAGGAACGCGGAAGCGGATCAGAACGCCTGTGCGCGCATGCGTTTGCGGGCAATGGAAGCGCGTATATCGTCGAGTTCGCCTTTCGGGATCGCGTTGATGAGCTTCTTCGTGTATTCTTTCTGCGGATCGTTGTAGATCATGTCCGCTTCACCCATCTCTTCGATCTTTCCTTCGTTCATCACCACCATGCGGTCGCTCATGAACTTCACGACGCTGAGGTCGTGCGAGATGAAAATGTAGGTGAACTTGAATTCTTTCTTCAGCTCGTTGAGCAGGTTGAGCACCTGCGCCTGCACGGAAACATCGAGCGCGGAAACGGATTCGTCGCAGATGATGAACTGCGGGTTCAGCGCGAGCGCGCGGGCGATGCAGATGCGCTGCCGCTGTCCGCCGGAAAATTCATGCGGGTAACGGTAGAAATGCGTTTCGTTCATGTTCACGCGGTGAAGCAGCTCGATCACACGTTCCTTCCGGTCTTTTTCCGATTTGCCGATGTTGTGCACCTTCATCGGTTCCATGATCGCGTCGCCGATCGTGATGCGCGGGTTGAGCGAAGAATAAGGATCCTGGAAAATGAACTGGATGTCTTTGCGCAGCAACCGCATATCGTGCGCCGAAAGTTTCGTGATGTCTTTTCCCTTGTAGATGATCGTCCCGCCTGTCGGCTCGATCAGGCGCAGGATGGTTCTGCCCAGCGTGGTTTTTCCGCAGCCGGATTCGCCCACGAGACCGAGCGTTTCGCCGGGATAAACGTCGAAGGAAATGTCATCCACCGCGCGGACCACGTGCACCGGTTTTCCGAATGCGTTACGCTGCGTCACGAAATGTGTGCGGATATTGTTCAGCTTCAGGATGGGCTCGCGGTTGTACAGCTCACTGTGCTGGCGTTTGCGGTCTTCCTTCGTCACTTCCAGGCGGTGCGTCACTTCCAGCACGGAGCGGCTGTTCTCGACCATTTCGCCGGCATTGTCCACGCTCATGAAATCGCTTACGGTAGGCAGCCACTGCAGGCGCTTGTTGAGCGGCGGGCGGCAGGCGAGAAGGCTTTTCGTGTACGGGTGCTGCGGGTTTGAAAAAATATCCAGTACGGAACCCTGCTCGACGATCTTGCCTTTGTACATCACCACCACGCGGTCGGCGAGCTCTGCAATGACGCCGAGGTCGTGCGTGATGAACATGATGCTCATGTTGTGTTCCGCCTGCAGATCGCGCATGAGCTCGAGGATCGTTTTCTGCACGGTGACGTCGAGCGCAGTGGTCGGCTCATCGGCGATGAGCAGCTGCGGGTTGCACGCCATGGCGGTGGCGATCATGACGCGCTGCTTTTGTCCGCCCGAGATCTGGTGCGGGTAGCTGTAGAAAATGCGTTCGGGATCGGGCAGCCTTACCTGGCCGAAAAGATCGAGCGTATTTTTTTTCGCGACGCGTTCGCGCGACGTGTAATAATGGAACGGCCGGTAAACGCCGGCTCTTTTACGAAAGAAATAAAAAGTAAACAGCCCCGTGAAGTAGAGCGTCGAAAGGATCAGCAGCAGTTTGCCGGTAAAGGATTTATCGGAGAAAAGCAGGTAAAACATCATGCAGCCGATGAAGATCGAACCGAAGACGAGCATGAACTTGTATAAGCTGCGGATTGTTTTTTCGATGAAATTCCGTGAATCGGGAATGGACGGCGATTTCCAGTGCTGGAGAATGGTTTCCATCACCTGCTCACCGCAGGAATACACCGGGTTGAGCGAGGTCATCGGCTCCTGGAAGATCATCGCGATCTCGTTGCCGCGGTATTTCTGCATTTTCTTTTCCGGCATCTGCAGCAGGTCGATGACACCGTCGTTGCGCGAGGTGAAAAGAACTTCCCCGCCCGTGATCTCGCCCGGAGGATTCGGAATAAGACGCATCACCGAAAGAGAGGTAACTGATTTTCCCGAACCGGATTCGCCTACGATGCCGATCGTTTCGCCGGCCTTGATGCTGAATGAAATATCGTTGACGGCTTTCACCGTTTCATTCTCGGTACGGAATTCCGTCACGAGATTCCGCACTTCAAGAAGAACACCCGACGGATGGTTGACACGGGTTGTTTCTTCTGTCTCCGCTTTTGAGCTTTCCATAGAAGGTTAAAAATAAGCATTCGGGCGGTTCCGGCAATGAAGATAGCCTCCCTGCGGCCGGGTGTAAAAACGGGCGGTTCTATTCGCGGATGAATTTGCTTGCCGTGCGTCCTGTTCCGGTATCGGTGACGAGGAAATACAGTCCCGGCGGGTACGCATGAATGTCGAACTGCACGGTTCCCGGTCCGGCTGCTTTTTTCTGCAACAGCTGACCGGCGGAATTGTATAATTCGAACGTGCAGGACATGCCTGCTGTCACCTGCAGCAGATCGCAGGCCGGGTTCGGATAAAGCAGCACGCCGGGCGATGCGCTGGCTTCTTCAATGCCTTCGGTATTTACGGTGAATACGCCGGAACAGATGAGCGAATCGGTGATGATATCCGCCTGTTCCTGCCGGCTGAAAGGCGATGGTGATTCCCCTGGCTCTTCGTAGCCGATCGTATCCACGGAAACCGGTAACGTCTGCGTGCTGATGGAAACCTGGTGACCACGGCACGCCGTCATTCCCTGCGGATCGGTTTTGAGCATGCAGGGATACGTCTGGCCGGTCTGCTGGCTGATCACGAGGCCGCCGAAAACAAACCCGAGATCGGACGTCTGCACGAACTGGTATTTGGACCACTTTATGGTTTGCCAGATGAAAACGGAATCGAATTTCGAAACCCAGACAGGATTACCGGACGGATCGGTTTTTACAAGAGCCGCGCCCTGCCAGGGAGAAGTATTTTCCATTCCCATGAATGCATAACCGCCCCCGGCCAGCGTGCGCACGCATTTTATTTCGATCTGCCCGGGCGTTCCGTAAAGCCGGCACCATTGCGGGTTTCCCGTTGAATCCGTTTTCAGCAGGCACGCCTGGTACTGGTTGCTCTGCGCCAGGTCGAGATTCGCACTGACAACGAAACCGCCGTCGGAGACCGTATCAACGTAAACAGTCTGGCCGGCCAGCGAATCCTGCAGGTAAGTTTTAACCCAGCGGAGATTTCCGGCAGAGTCGAGCCTGCAGAGCAGGAGGGTGAAATCGGCCAGACCCGCCACGATGTAATCTCCGCCGGGCAGCGCCTTTATGCACGTCGATTGCACACGGTACGGCTGGTAGGCGGTGTCCGGGACAATCACCCGCGACCAGTCCGTATTCCCGTTCGCGCCGAGCTTCATCACCAGCGCTCCTCTTTTGGGTGATGCTGCCGTTGTTACATTGACGCCGGCCGCAAAAACATAACCGCTGTCCGGAGACGCTGCAATGCTGCACATGGAATATCCCATCGGGTCATCGGCCAGTCCTGTCATCCGCATCCACTGTACATGCCCGGAGGAATCGAGCTTCGCGATGTATCCATAGGAGCCCAGCACAGGATCAGTGACAGGACCCGAAAAAATAAAACCATGATCGGGTGTGGGAAGGTTATACTGGCAATCAAAATAAAGATTGGGGTCGTACAGGTTTTTTTCCCAGGCCAGTGAACCTGTATCGTTCATCAGGAAATACTGGTTTCCGTGCGCAGTGACGAAATAATTTCCGTCCGCGGTTTGCTGTATGCATGTCGGCATCGACGTATACCCGTTCAGCAGCGTGAAGAACGTATGCTGCGCTGCGGCCGGCAATACAATGAGTAGAAAGATCGCCACGATGGCGATGCGCGTGCGGAATTGTTTCATGAAAAACGGGTTTGCCGAATTAAATATACACGATCAGGAGACGCACGGCAAATACAGCAGGTTCCGGGACTCCCCGGAAAAATATCAGGGAAGGATGAGCGTGTCTTTCCCATCGAGGCTGTCGGAATAGTTTCCGTTCAGGCTGTCGGATACACCGGGGGGCGGTGTGTCGAACGTTTTGTCGTAAATGGTGACCGTCAGCTCGCCGTAAGAATAGGCGGGATCTTCATCGATGATGATCTTCGCCGGGCGGGTTCCTTCGTTGCACGTCCAGATGAGCATGCCTTTCTCTTCCTGCGGTGTACCGAAACGCGCGGTGTAATAGCTTTTGAAATCACTGAAGATGGAATCGCCGGAAGGTTTGTCCTTGAGGTAAATGTCGAGCTCCAGCGTGAACAGCCCGTTTGTATCGAACTGGCAGTCGTAGAGATATTCTTCTTTCCCGGAAATGCGCCCCTGGAACATGAGGTAGCCGGGTTTTTCTTCACCGAGGCTGTCACGTGAGATCGCGTGCGCTTTCACTTCTTCCGGCGTCATGCCGAGCATAATCCCGTGAAAAAGACCCTCATCGTTATCCACGACGGTCGGCAGCACGCCGATGTATTTTGAAACGATGTCTTTTTTCGGTCCCGGGTTGGACGAACACGCGGCGAGAAAAAACAGGCCGGGAAGAAAGAAAACCGGTAAAAACCGAAGACGCATACCGTAAATAAAAAGTTGATGTAAAGATAAATCTTATCACGACAGGCGGCCGGTTGACCTATGTCAATTTTTTCCGGTCTTTTACCGGGATGACGAGCTTCAGTCCCGACCATGTTTCATCGATGGCGCAGACTTTAATATCCACGAGCCCGTTCTTCAGTGCAATGCTGCGGATCACGTCTTCCGTAACGTCCGTTGCAACACCCGAAGATTTTTTCGGCCACGAAACCCAGATCATTCCCGCCGGGGCAAGCGTTTTTTTCAGCGCCGGGATCTTTTTCTCCAGCTCAGCCGTTTTCGTGACGAAGAAATGGACCAGGTCGCGTGGTGTTTTTGCGTCGTTCACGATGCGGATCTCCGGCAGATCGTCGAACAGCGCAGAATAATGTTCCGGCTGCGCGATCAGCTGCACGCGGAAATTTTCTTTGATGCCGAGCTTCTTCGCCAGCGGAGTGCCCGAATATCCAGGTGTTTTGGCCATGATCCCCGAAAGTTAGCGCTTCCTTCCGGCCTGCATTATCTTTGACCGGATTCAGAAACCCTTCCCATGATCCGCCCGTTTTTCATCCTTGCCTTTTTCCTGTCAGCGAAAATCCTTTCCGCACAGGACACGTTGCACGGAGATACGGCGCTGTTTGAAAAAATGTACGCGAAGCTGCAGCACCAGGTCGACCAGTATCACACGGCGGAGGAAAGAGATTCGCTCACCGCTTTGCAGGACAGCCTGCTGGTGATGTTCTTCAATGATTCTTCGACATTCAATTATCATTTCAGTTTCTGCAATGCCATTCGCTATGCGGGCGATCTCCAGGTGATGACGATGGAGGACAATACGGACGGTCCTTTTCGTTCTGTCACCACCTGCATGCGGTACAGGGGAGAATCGGGCGCCATCCATTTCACGATGCTCGACGGCGCTGTCACGGAGGAAGAGCAGGATAACTTTTTGTGTACGGGCGTATACTGTCTGAACCGGGAGCAGAAAATTTACCTCGTCACGGGCACCGGCATGAGCTGCAACAGCTGCCCGTTCGCATGCGCCCGCACGTATGAAATTTCCGGTGATGATCTCGTGGAATATCCTGCATTCGCCGGGTCCTCCGTCCTGTCCATGAGCTGGAACGGCAAAGACTGTAATGCAGGAGTGACGTACGATGAAACAGGAAAAGAGCTTACGCTCAGCTATTGTGACGTCATCCCCGGCGGCAGCGGAAAACAACAGCAGTATACGGACCGCTACCGGTTCGGCGTGATCGTATTTGTGAAGGAAGGAAAGTGAACGTGCTGAAGCGGAAATCCCGGTAACTTTGTGCTTCTCATTTTGCATTCATCATGGAAAAGCTGCTCAACTACATCAACGGAAAGCTCGAAGCGCCTGCTTCCGGAAATTATATCGATAACTACCAGCCCGCAACGGGAAAAGTGTATTCGCTCATTCCCGATTCGGATGCAGCCGACGTGCAGAAAGCCGTCGATGCAGCGAAAGCGGCGTTCCCGCAGTGGTCCGTTACACCGGTTGAAAAACGCGCGAAGCTGATGATGAAGATCGCGTCCCTCATCGAACGCGACATGGATGCGTTCGTGAAAGCGGAATCGAAGGATAACGGCAAAACCGTGCACACCGCCGGGCTCATCGACATCCCGCGCGCCATCAGCAATCTTGAATTTTTTGCAACAGGCATCATGCATTACGCGGCGGAAGCGCATGCAACGGAAGACACGGCGATCAATTATACGCTGCGCCAGCCCATCGGCGTGGTGGGCTGCATTTCCCCGTGGAACCTCCCGCTGTATCTTTTCACGTGGAAGATCGCGCCGGCCATCGCAGCGGGCAACTGCGTTGTGGCGAAACCATCCGAGATCACACCGGTGACGGCGTTCCTGTTGTCGAAAGCGTGCATCGAAGCCGGACTTCCCGCAGGCGTGCTGAACATCGTACACGGACTCGGCGGAAAAACCGGGCAGGCCATCATCGAGCATCCTGAAATAAAAGCGATCTCGTTCACCGGCGGAACAAAAACCGGGGCGACGATCGCCGCCACAGCTGCTCCTAAATTCAAAAAGCTTTCCCTCGAACTCGGCGGGAAAAACCCGAACATCATTTTCGCCGATTGTGATTTCGACGCGATGCTGAAGACGACGATTCAATCTTCCTTCGCCAACCAGGGCGAGATCTGCCTGTGCGGCTCGCGCATTTTCGTGGAGCGCCCGCTGTATGAAAAATTCAGGACGGCTTTCGTTGAAAAAACCAAAGAGCTTCGTCCCGGCGATCCTTCCGATCCGAAATCGCGCATGGGCGCCATTGTTTCGCAGCAGCACATGGAGAAAATTCTTTCCTACATAGAGCTGGCGAAGAAAGAAGGCGGGAAGGTCCTCTGCGGCGGGAACCGCGTGGAAATGCCCGGCGACCTGAAAGACGGCTGGTACATCGAGCCGACGATCATCGAAGGATTGTCGTACGACTGTCGCACGAACCAGGAAGAAATTTTCGGACCGGTCGTTACCATCACGCCGTTCGACACGGAAGAGGAAGTGCTGAAAATGGCGAACAGCACGATGTACGGGCTCGCTGCTTCCGTCTGGACACAGCACCTTACGCGCGCGCACCGCATGGCTGCGCGCATACAGAGCGGGATCATCTGGATCAACTGCTGGCTGCTGCGCGACCTGCGCACGCCGTTCGGCGGCATGAAAGGTTCCGGCGTGGGACGTGAAGGCGGTTTCGAAGCGCTGCGATTCTTCACGGAGCCGAAGAACGTCTGCATAAAGCTGTAAGCGGAAATTTTCGCCGCATCACCGGCGGACCAGCATAGAAACGCGTGCGCGGTGC
>DASTSF010000603.1:0-3034 GCA_035760825.1 Bacteroidia bacterium | reverse complement strand
TCGACGATATCGTCGACCTCGAATGATTTCCATTTCGGCATTTCATAGCCGATCGTTTTCGCGTGGTAAAAAGACCGGTTGGCGAGCAGCGAAGCCGTGTATGAAATGTAAAGGCTTCCCTCGTAAAAATAAACGTCGCCGATATCCTGCCTCCGCTTCACGACGAACGTATCGGAGCCATACGGTTTTATGAACCCGCTGCTGTCTTTCGTGACAAGAAATGCAGGATGCGATGATTCAGCGCGGCAGACGCCGACAACACTTTCCGCACTTTTTGTTTTCAGGAGCAGATCGTAAGCAGCGGTAATATCTTTCACGTCGCGCTGCGGAGACGTTGCCTCGAGAAGGCAAAAGAGATGGAATTCAATTCCTTCCTTCCTGAAGTGGTCCAGCGCATGCGTAATGACATCGATGGTGGGCGCTTTGTCCGAAGCCAGTTCAGCGGGTCGCAGGAAAGGAACTTCCGCACCGGCTTTCCGCGCGATGTCCGCGATCTCTTCGCTGTCGGTGGAAACAACCACGCGGCCTCCCGTTTGCGCCGCAGCTGCCAGCGCCGTTCCGATCGACCATGCGATGAGCGGCTTTCCGTTCATCATGCGGATGTTTTTCCCGGGAAGGCCTTTGCTTCCGCCGCGGGCAGGAATAAAATACAGGATGTTCCCGGTGTTGCTCATTTCAGAACTGGATGTGCTTTACGTCTTCCTGCGCTTTGCGGTAATCTTCCATTCGCCCGATGTCGAGCCAGTAGCCCACAACAGGATAGCTTTTCAGCTTGTATCCTTTCGCGATAACAGCCTCCATCAGGTCCGTCGCATCGAATTTCTCATTGGCCGGGACCAGGTCCACCAGCTTTTTTTTCAGCAGGTAAATTCCCGCATTGGAATAATAAGTGTAGCGTGGTTTCTCGAGGAAGGAGAGCACCTCCTGCTCGTCTGTTGTTTCAAGAACAGCATACGGAATATCGACATGATAAGGCACCGTGGCCACAACCATATCCGCTCCCGACTCCACGAAAAAATTATAAAAATCACCGAAGTCGATATTCGTGAGCAGGTCGGAATTCATTACGAGAATATTTTCTTCCGAAAAGCTCCCGATGCTGCGCAGCGCGCCGATCGTGCCGAGGGGATGATCTTCGTGCAGGTAGGAAAAAACGGCATTGTAGGTTGAACCGTCGCCGAGGTATCGTTCGATTTTTTCACCGAGATAGCGAACCGTGATGTGAAACCTGGAAATGCTGTACGAAATGAGCCGTTCGATGTTGCGTTCGATGATCGGCCTGCCGCCTACTTTCAGTAACGGTTTTGGCGTATCGTCGGTCAGCGGGCGGAGACGTTCACCTTTGCCTCCGGCCATGAGCACTGCTTCGACCGGCAGAATGCCTTTGATCGAATTGAGATCGATGATCGACAGCAGCTGCTGCTGCGCATTCAGAACGGGCAGGTAACGGATATTAAACCGCCTGCATTCGTCAATGAAAACTGCGCCTGGCCGTGCTTCTGTCAGAAACCGGAAATTGGCATTGGCGATCTCCGAAAGCGGGGTTTTGACATCCGATCCCCCGAGAAGCGCACGGCGAATATCTCCATCCGTAAGCGTTCCGACAACGCGTCCTTCCTTATCCAGCACAAAAAGAGCGGCTCCCGGCATGGCGAGATCCGTAAGCCGCTGCAGCGCATTGCGTGCAGGCTCATCGCGGCTGATCGTCAGTTTATCTTTCAAGTTCATACACTCCGATAATGCGGTATGGGTTTCCGACGACCTTCACATTATCCGGCACATCGCGGTTGACGACCGTTCCTGCGCCGATCAATGAATTTTTCCCGATCACGATCCCTTCGCGGACCACAGCGCCCGCCCCGACGAATGTTCCTTCTCCTACGCGCACATTCCCGCACAGGATCGCACCCGGGGCGATGTGCGCGAAATCACCCACGATACATTCGTGCTCGACCACGCACGCCGTATTGAGAATAACCCCGTTCCCGATCACCGCTTTCGCGTTGACGATCGATACGGGCGCGCACAGAATACCGTCCGCTAATTCTGCAGAAGAAGAAATCACCGCCCTGGCATGAACCGCGTTCACCGCCCCCGCATTCATCTTTTTCTTCATGCCATCCGCAATCTTCCTGCGCAGGGAATTATCACCGACGGCCACGAAATAATCCATGCCGGTTATTTTCTTCATCACATCGTTATCTTCTTCAGAACCGAAATAGTCAAGCCCGTAAGGGTTTTCATTTTTCGATTCCTTTTCGAGGTAACCGGCTATCTTTTTTCCCGACGACAGCAGCGCATCGCATACCACGTATGCATGGCCGGAGTAACCGAGTAACAGGACAGGTTTTGCGCTTTCCACTGTTTTTTTATTTATGGATGATCTTTACCACCGAAAATGCTTCCGCATATTCCACACCTGCTGTCGCACCCCTGAATGTTGCGAGCGCTTCGACATTCCTGGCGCTCCGCGGGAACGGGTGTTCTCCCATTTCCGACCGGAATAATTTCAGCACTTCATTTTTCTTCGTAAGGAATTCAGATATGTCGACGTAGTAATTCGGGATAAATGAATTCTCAGGCAGCGGGGCCCCGAATTCCGTCTCCGAAAGGCATTCATACATGAGCACCTCCCGTATAGAAGGATACCGGAACGATTTTGTGCAGGCCATCACAGCGTCAAATGTGATCCTGTGATCGGAATGCGCGTCGGAGCGGTTGGGCAGATAAATTACAGACGGCTGATATTCATGAAAAATCTTTGAAATGGCGGGAACCAGCTGAAGCAGCGATGAAGAAGACAATTCGCTCGTAGGAAAATCAAGCCTGAACACATGCTCCATTCCGAATGCTTTCGAAACCGAACTTATCTCGGCGTCCCTTTCCCGGATGCGTTCGGGGGAAAAACCCTGTCTCTCGTGCATGGATGTAACGATAAGCCAGGCGACAGAATCTCCGTTGGCCTTATGCCTGAACAAAGTTCCGCCGGCACCGAGCGTTTCGTCGTCGGGATGAACGGCCACCACCAGCACCT
>DASTSF010000602.1:0-7759 GCA_035760825.1 Bacteroidia bacterium | reverse complement strand
TTTCACGAAGTTCACAAAGAAAAACGCTGGTTGAATCATTGAGAGTTCAGCGTTGTTATTTAGTGGAGTTCTGCGACGGCTTGCTGATTATTTCCATTTCAACACAAAGGCCACGAAGTCTTTTTCACGAAGTTCACAAAGAAAAACGCCGGTTGAATCATTGAGAATCCGGCATTGTTATTTAGCGGAATCCTGCGATGGCTTGCTGTTTCCCTGCGAAGTGGCTTTCTTTTCCCGGTTGGGATTTTTTCCCATGATAAAATCACGGTAATGCTTGCGGAGCTGCGCGCCGCTTTCGAATTCTTCCCGGTAAAAAATACCTGCGCCCTGCGTGTACGGTGAGTTGGAATTCAGCACGGTATTATCGTTCGCACGGTTGAACGCGCGCAACCTCACTTTCCCGTTGGAAGTGACCTTGTATTCCACGTTGGCTTCTCCCACGAACTGTCCTGCGTTCCCGGTGGTACCCGTGGTCACGCTCTGGTTCACTTTGCCGGCGTCCGCATCAATGGTCACACGGTTATTGAAAAGCTGCGTGCCGAGATACACCTTCAGCTCCTGCGGACTCAGGTCGTCGTTCGGACGGTATTTCACGCCCATGTTCACGTCGCTGCTGATCTGTGAAAGCCAGTTGTTCAGCGTTCCGCTGACGAAATTACTGAGCAGCGTCGCGCTCGTTCCCGCCACCACGTTCGAATTGGCGGCGTTTCCTTCGCGCAGCTCCGTCGGTGTCATGAAGCTGTTCAGCACCATGAGCGAAAGCACCTGCCTGTTCAGCTCGAGCGAGTTCGGCGGCATGTAGCTTTTCACCGTTTCCTGGATGTTCTGGTCGGCTGTCGGAAGGTTTACATCAAACGATATGGACGGGTTCATGAGGCTGCTGTCGAGGTGCATGATCACGTCCACCGGGTAAGACCGTGTGTAAGCTGTGTTGGCCGAGTCGAGCGGGAAGAATGGTGCCACGCTTGCATTCGCATGGTACACTGCATCTGCATCGATCGTGGCGGCATACGGATCGCCGTTCCAGCTCAGCACGCCTCCTTTCGAAAGATCGAACTTCGCCATGGGAATATTTTTCATGGTGAACTGGTAATCCCCCTGCTCTACTTCATAATTGCCGAAAATGGTGAATTCTCCCGCCGGTGTAATGTGCATGTTGATGTTACCGGTTCCCGACGCTTTCAGCTCATCGCCCACGGTCTTGTCGAAGATCACGTGCACCAGCGCATCGGGCGTGGCCTGCACATTCAGGTTCAGCTCGATGCCGTTGTTGCGGAGACGGTTGTTCTTTTTCGTTGAATCGAGATCGCTGTGGCTGACGAACGTGATGAAATCGTTCTCCCCCACTTCGCTCGTCGACGTCATCGGGATGTTGAAATCAGAGTTGATCGTTTTCCCGTTGTAATAAATTTTATCCGTGCTCGCGCTCATGTCGATGCTGACTTTTTCATCCACATAACCGAACAGGTTCATGTAACCCGTCGCGAAAACCCGGCCGTAGTAAAGATCATTCTGTTTGGCCGTCGTATTCAGCACGAGGAAATGATCGAAGCCGAAGTCCATGTCGAACTGGAACTTCTTGAAGTTATCGTGATACAGGTGACCGTACACCGTCGCCGTATCGCCGTACATGTCGATGACGTGGTAATCATCGAAGAAGAAAGAATTTTCCTCGATCGTGATCGGTTGCGCCGGCGCGCCGATGGCCAGCCCGAGGTAATCGACGATCACGCGACGGATGGAAACGTTCATCGTCCCGTTCAGCAGCGGTTTCGAAAATGTTCCGCCCACATGCAGGTTCCCGTCGATCTGCCCGACGAGCTTCGAGCAGAAATCTTTCATCACGGGCTGAAGCGTTTCCAGCGGAATGTTGGTCAGCGTGGAATTGATGTCGAGCGAATTCTCCTTGTCTTTCGGGTAATAATAACCGTCGAACAGGATGTTGTTGATCGGCTGCTTCGTGTCTTCGTTGATGAGTCCTTTCGTGAATTGCCCGTGGATGTATACAGCGGCTTTGGCTTTCTGCCAGTCGGCGCTCACAATACCGTCGCCTATTTTCTGGTCGTTCACGATGAAATTGCTGAACGTGGTATTGCTGGTGAAGATCGGCGTGTGCTCGATGTCCGAAAGCTTTGTATCGGATGAGATGGTTCCTGTCATCGTCACGCCGGAAGGTTCCGTGAAATAATTCAGGTACGCAAGGTTGAAATTGGTCACCGTAACGCCGAGAATATCTTCCGGCCGGGGAGAAACGATCCCGTTCAGTCCGACCGCCTGCTTGCCCGAATTGAAAACAAGATCATGGAACGTGACGGTATTCGAATCGACGCGGACGTAATTTTTCGGGTCGACGCTCCAGAGCGAATCGTTCAGGTAAAGCTGCGCCTGCATCAGGTTCATCTTTACGGATGTCGGACTTTCAAAATGCGCCATTGCGCTGATGTTGCCCGAATTCTTTTTCTTCGAGCTGTTGTCCCAGACAACATTCGCAAGCAGGTCGTCTTTGTTCGCCCGGCAATTGATGGAAATGTTGCTTGCACCGACCGTATCCGAAAGCTGGACGCGGGCAAGATTTCCCGTGAGACTCAGGTAGCCTTCCTTATTGCCCGAAGAAAGATAGATGCCGGAAAATGTTTTATCTCCGTAAGCGATCCGGTCGGAAATAAAATCCGTTTTGAGCGAGCGTTTCCGCTGATCGAAATTTCCTGCAAAATAAGTTCCCGGCGCAATATCGAGATCAGGCACGAGCGCTTTTACCGGCTTCGTGTTCTGCCCGAACTTAACGTTCCAGGCAAAGCTCTGCGGTAAAGGTTTCTTTTCATTCTTACTGTAGATCTTCGGCGGGAAATACGAAGGAAGATAATCGGACATGATATCAGAAACGGCGGCGGGAAGCTGCATGAACTGGAACTGGCCGGTGATGTTCCCGCTGGCAATATCCGAAGAAAGCGACAGGGCCTGCGTCGAATCGTTGACATGGAAAGCGTTTACGGCAATTTCGTTGAACGCGAATTTTTCACCGTCCTTCTGGTACACCAGGTTTTCCACGCCAAGCCGCCCGTCGATATTGTCAATATTGCTTCCGTGAAAATGCATCGCCAGGTTGGTCGACAAAATATATTCATGCGATTTGTCCATGAACCCGAGCTCACCGAGATCAGCCGAATCGATGCGGGCGTTGAAATCGAACACGTAATCTTTTTTCGGGCTGCTCCAGTCGACGAAGCCTTTGAATTTCAGCTTCGCGTTCGGATCGCTCATGTCGATCTTCCCGTCAAACGATTTCCGCTTCAGCTTTCCGTCTGTGACCGTAATTCCCGTGTATGAATAATTGTTGAAATCGAAACGGGAAAAATGACCGTCGATATTCGCATTCACGGATTCCTCGTCGAGACCGGAGCCTTTTCCTTTCACATTGCCGGTGACTTTTCCCACGCCGTCGATGCCGAGAAATTTCCCGATATCGAATGAGCTGGCCGTCACTTCGCCGTTGTACGACATGGGCAGGCTGTCGTTATCGCGGAACATCGCGAGGTTGTTCAGCGTAAGATCGCCGAGCGCGGTGTTCACTTTTCCATGCGCCACGAAATCATTCAGGAACCCTTCGAACGATCCTGAAAAAACGATCGTGCCGAGCAGGCCGATGTTATCGCCGACATTCAATGTTTTTCCCTGGTCGAAGGGCGGAACGGGAATGCTGCGCAGGTCTTCGAGATCGGTCCTCGCCTGCCGCACGCTGAAATTCATATCCGTTTCTGAAATGTCCGGCAGCCCGCTGAAATGAAAATTCCCGGCAATGCGGGATTTCTTCCCGAACTGGATGTCGACGTTACGGCAATGAAGATTATCCACCGTTCCGTTGACGTCCCCGGTCAGCAGTATCTTTTTGTGTATGCCGATGAGTTCCGGCGCGAAAAAGGCGATGTCTGACATATCGAGGATGGAAGACGAAAAATGCCCGTCCATTTTCACCAGGTGAATGAAATCATCGGAAAGGTCGTCCTTGTCATGGAACGAAAATGAAATGAATCCTTCGACGTTGCTTTGCGGCGTGAAGAATTTCAGGTTGTCGAAGCGCGCGAACGTATCGCCGGCGGTGAGTATCGTGCTGAAGGAATTGAGCGTGAAGCCGCATTTTTCTTTCCCGGACAAGTTGCGGATGTGCACCGAAAGCGAATCGCCCATCGGGTTGAAGCGGGAAAATTCACAGCTGACCGGGGAAACGCGGATATCCTGGTAGTTCATTCCGCGCGAAGGCGTCGTGTCGCGTGTGTCGATGTACGCAAACGTGATGGAAGAAAGCGTGACAGAACCGAGGTCCACTTTCCAGGGCGCGCCCGGATTTTTCTTCTTCGTCGGCTTACCTGAAAAATAATCCTGCAGGAAACGGTAGCTGAGACCGTGCTCGCCCTTGTATTTTTTCAGCTTTACGACGGAATTGTCCAGGTCGATGTTTCCCGTCCGTATGTACCGGTTGCTGAAGCTGAACCGCTGGATATCGGCTTTGAACTTGTCGGCGTAAAGCAGTGTGTCTCCATGCCGGTCCTGCACGTAAAATCCTTCGAGGACGATTTTCGAGAAGAATTCAACATCCACGCCTTTCACCGCCACTTTCGCGTTCAGCTCACCGGAAATATAATCGGCGGCCCTGCGGCTGATGAGTGTCTGCACGGCCGGGCTGCGGAGCAGGAAATAGGACGAAGTGAGGAAAATGAGCAGGAAGCCGGATGTCCATGCGAGAATGCGCCCGGTCTTTTTGATAATTTTGACAGCTATTTCCCGCTTTCCGGCCATTGTAACAAAAGTAGCGATAATGCCTGTTATCCTTGGAATCGAGTCGTCGTGTGACGAGACCGCAGCCGCTGTTATCGATAACGGCAAATTGCTTGCCAACATTGTGGCTGGGCAGGAGGTTCACCGCCAGTGGGGCGGTGTGATCCCGGAGCTCGCATCGCGTGCGCACCAGCAGCATATTGTTCCCGTTATAGACAAGACGCTGAAAACGGCCGGGAAGTTGCCCGCGGAAATCGACGCGGTGGCGTTCACGCGCGGACCGGGATTGCTGGGCTCGCTGCTCGTGGGAACCTCGTTTGCCAAGGGTTTCGCGCTTGCGCTCGGGAAACCGCTGATCGAGGTCAACCACATGCGTGCGCACATTCTCGCGCATTTCATCGAAGATGAACACCCGCGCGCAAAACCCTCTTTTCCGTTCCTCTGCCTCACCGTTTCGGGCGGGCACACGCAGATTGTTAAAATTTCCGATCCGTATACTTTTAACATTCTTGGGGAAACGATCGACGATGCCGCCGGTGAAGCATTCGACAAAACAGCGAAAATTCTCGGGCTTCCCTACCCCGGCGGTCCGCTCATCGACCAGCATGCGGCGAACGGGGACCCGCTCGCTTTCCATTTCCCGTCTTCGAACGTGGGCGATTATAACTTCAGCTTCAGCGGCATGAAAACCGCGGTGCTGTATTTTGTCCGCGACGAGCTGAAAAAGGATGAAATGTTCCTGCAGAAGCGGATGGACGACCTCTGCGCTTCTGTCCAGCACACAATAGTAACCGCGCTTATGAAAAAGCTGGAAAAAGCGGCAGGAGACACGGGCATCCGCGACATTGCGCTCGCGGGCGGCGTTTCAGCCAATTCGGGACTGCGGAAAAAGCTGGAAGAAACGGGAAAAGCGAAAGGCTGGAACGTGTTCATTCCCCCGTTCAGCTATTGCACCGACAATGCCGCGATGATCGCCATGGCCGGGCATTTCAAATTTTTACGCCATGAATTTTCGGGACAGGACGTGGCCCCGCTTGCACGCTATCCCGTATGACCATTTTCCGGAAGATCTTCACTGAAACGCACCACCGGGAGCAGAAACAGCTTGCGGAAAATCCGCCGCACACGGGTTTCGACCGGAAAACCGCGGTGATCCTCGTATGGACAGCGCTCGGTCTCGCGATCACGAAATACTATGGCGATACCACGTTCGTTTCCGGCGTGCTGAAAGACTGGCATCTCGATTCGCTGGACAATTCATTCCGCAGCTGGCTCGACAGCAATGCGCACGCGAAGCTCCATCACCTCGAATGGTGGGTAGGCTCGCTCATCTTCGTTTATTTCATCGTGCCCGTCATTTTCATCCGTTTTGTTTTCCGTGAAAAATTATCCGACTACGGACTGAAACGCCGGGGCGCATTTCACAGCTGGCCCATTTACGTGCTCATGCTGGCGATCATGCTCCCGCTCATTTATTATTTCTCCTCCACAGCGAGCTTCCAGCGCCGTTACCCGTTCTACGATCCTGTTCACGGCGAAAGTCTCTGGCCGGATTTCTGGATATGGGAACTGTTCTATTTTTCGCAGTTCATCGCGCTTGAATTTTATTTCCGCGGTGTGATGACGCTCGGGCTGAAGCACCGTTTCGGGTATTACAGCATTTTCGTGATGACCATTCCCTATTGCATGATCCATTTCGGGAAACCCATGCCGGAAACCATCGGCGCGATCTTCGCCGGGATCATTCTCGGAACGCTGAGCATGAAAAGCCGTTCGGTGTGGCTGGGCGTCGCCATCCATTACAGCATTGCGCTCTCGATGGACATGTTCTCGCTCTGGAGAAAAGGATTTTTTTGAAACCCGTGTGTAACCGGAACACTTTTCCGGCATTAAGACAGGCATAGCATCAAACGACCGGCATGAAAGCGACTCTCCTTTTTTCATTCCTGCTTTTTTCCCTGCTGTCTCCGGCACAAAAGATCAGCTATGATACCAGCCGTTCCGATAACGGAACAATCTACTGGACGGGCATTCATTACCGTTACACGGACGGCGGCGGGTACGACCGGTGGACGTTTTATTACGAAAACGGAACAAAGCGCCTGGAAGAAATTACGGACACTTCGTTCCGGGTGCACAAGCTGGTGAACGCGTGGCTCCAAGACGGCACGCAGACGCTGAAGAACGGGAACGGGATCTATGTTTACTCCGGCACCGACAGCACGATCTACCGTGTGAAAGACAGCCTGTATAATGGCTACGCGGTTTCCTATTATCATTTCTACGAATTCAGGACGCCCTGGAAATTGTGGGCCACCGGGAATTACGTGAACGGGCTGCGCGAAGGAGAATGGACGTTCCGCGACAGCAGCGGTCACAACGATATGCTGATCACGTTCGTCAACGGGAAAGCGTACGGGCAGGCCACGTTTTTTTATTTGTTCACGGGCGTGAAAGCAGAATCCGGTTTTCTCGACGACTGCAACCGCACAGGCACGTGGAAAAACTATGATTCGCTCGGAAATCTTTCAGGAGAATTCAATTACGTCGACGGGCAGAAATCGGGACCGTGCACGCTGTACTACCCGGACGGAAAAATAAAAGCGAAGGGACAATATGTGCAGGTCAGCAGAAAATTCGTGCAGATCTGCGAGGACCCGAACAACCCGGGAACATTTACGAAATGCAGTTACCGCTATGCTGCCCCCGCCAAAAACGGCACCTGGTTTTTTTACGATAACAGCGGGAACCTCACCGGGACCAAAAAATATCACCATGAAACCAGTGAATCGGTAAGCGTGCAGTATTATTACAACAACAAAGGAAAACGAACCCGGGTGAGGACGATCGGTTACGATTCTGATTACTGCGGCAAGATCTGGTAACACGGACTTCCCGGTGCTTTCACTCCTTCGTTCGTATATTCGCGGCTGTTCCCAATTCCATTCCAGATGAAAAAAATAATTACTTCCCAAAACGCACCTGC
>DASTSF010000601.1:0-6633 GCA_035760825.1 Bacteroidia bacterium | reverse complement strand
AGGTTTTTTATAAAACTTTTCAGCATCCGGTCGAATACACCGGGTTCCTGTGAGCCGGCTTCCTTTTCTTCTTTTTCGTAGCGCCAGTATTTATCGCCGTAATATTTATCCTGTGTCGAAACGGAAGGTTGTTTTTTTACGACACCGGAAGAATCGTAAACAGGTTTCACCGGGACCTCACCGTTGCCTGCAGAAAGTTGCTGAACCGCGAAAAGAAAGAAAAGGAGAACCGCGATTCCCGGGAACAGCCGCATGCGCCGGGCTTCAGTACGTGAGATCGACCTGTTCATCTTCCTGTTTTGTGCCGATGGATTCCACCAGCTTTTTCGTGCCTTCGCCGTCAACCTTTTCCTTCAGGCTGTGGAAATGCAGCGCAATGGCGATGCAGAAAACGCTGTTCACCATGGTGCGTGCGAATTCACCGAGTGTGCCGGCGATGGTTTGTATCAGCTTCCAGTCGACATCGTCGTTGCCCGACGTGATCGAGGAAAGTTTTGCGATGCCCGTGAGCACTTCTGCGGGAAGCGAGATCGCCACGCCGACGAGGTAAAGCAGCAGCCACATGCAGAAGAAGATCACCCACGTCGACCACCAGTTGCCCGAAAAAAATTTCCCGGCAAAACCGATGGAGCCGAAAATGCCGCGGTCACCGGATGTATTCGCGAAAAAGACCGAATACACGAGGTACCAGAACGGGAAACGTATGAGAAAATACGCAATGCCGCACGAGAGAAGCACCAGCACGGCAGCGCCGATGGAGAGCTCCGCGAGCCCATACACCAGGAAACCAATAACCGCGGTTATTATCGCGACGCCGAGAAAAATAATAATGAATCCGGTGAGAGAAGAGCCAAGATTGCGGAAAAGGGAGCGCGTCACATCGCCCACGTCGAATTTACCCGGGCCCTTTTCCCGGTACACTTTAACGAAGTGGCTCACCACGATGGCGATCACCAGGCCGTTGATCAGCCATCTTCCTTCGCGGTAAAAAGTGGTCATCGCCAGGTACGACCCGATACGGTCCAGCGATGGAAAATCGTTCGGCCCGGCGAGCTCGATCTCGTAATACATTTCCAGCGCACAGGTGATGATCACCACAGGGCCGGCGAGGAAGAGCAGGGAAAGAAAGAACGTCGTGAAATTTTCCTTCAGGAAGCTGCGCGTTTCACTGAATACCCGGCCGAAATTCCGGACGCGCTCAAATCTTAACGGTGCCTGCGTTGCGCTCATATTCGGCTGTTTTTTGCCGGGTTTTCCGGTCGATCGTGAGGTCGTTTTCTTCGCGCAGTCCGACGGAACCGAGCGCCATCCGGATGCAGAAGCCTCCTCCCGTTATGGAAATGCTGTAGAAGAGATAGGCCGCCGGGTCCGCTGCTTTGTGCACGACCACCTGCATGACCATCGCGAAGACGGGAAGCACGATCATGATCGTTCCGATCATCAGGAGAAATGCGATGCGGTGGTTGAATGTTTTTCCTTCGTATTTCGTTCCGCGGAAAAACCGCCCGGCCAGCGGCACCCGGTCGAGCGTGAAGAATTCGCCGCCCGCGAGCTTTTTCACGAACTGCGGATAAAGAATAAAATACCACGCGATAAAAATGACGGACCCATAAATGATCAGCAGCCGGAGTACGTCCGGCATCTCTGTGTAACGCGTGATGAACCCTTCGAAAAATGCGGCGAGGAAAAAGAACGGGATGAGCCCGAACGCGATCTTCAGCCCGTCGCGCGCGCTGCGCCTGAACGCAACGCCTCTCGGCCACGCGCCGGGAAACCAGAAGCCGCTCGCGAAACGTATGCCCGCCGCACCTGCCACGATAATGCAGCTGATCTCGATCACGCCGTGGATCCATACGGTCAGCATGGCTTCGTGGAGCTGCTTGTTCTTTGCGAGGAATTCAAGGAAAGCGCCCAGCATCACGCCGTTCTGGAACTGCAGTACGGACACGCCGATCCAGCCAAGCAGCCCGGCCAGCACGCACAGTATCGCCACGCGTGCATTATTCAGTGCGATGCCGAAGAACATGGCGAACTGGTTGTCGCTTTTGTAAACGCCGAGCGGGTCGCCCTCTTTGATGTGCTTGATCGTCTTGTCGACGTAATTATCGCCCATGATGATGCGCACAAATCCTTCGTCGTGCTTTGCGGAAATAACGCCGATCCAGACGGAAACGAGAAAGATCGCGAATACGATCAGCAGGTTCATGCGTTCCGCCGCCATGATGCGCGGCAGCTCGTCCGACCAGAAGGTGAGGATACGGCTGCGCCGTTCTTTTTTGTTCTTGTAGATTTCCTGGTGAACGCGCGCAGCGAGCGTGTTAAGGTATTTCTCGGTGTTCGAGCCGGGATAAAAAGTGCGCGCCCAGGAAAGATCGTCGGTGATGCGGATGAAAAGATCCGCCAGCGCATCAGGATCGCTCTGCTGCCTTGAGTCGAGGAGCGTTTCGAACTGCTGCCACTTTTCATGGTTCTGCTTCAGAAAAGTGATTTCTTTCATAAATGCCGGCGAGGTTGTGCGGGACGGTTGACCGGAACCTCCACGAATTTACAAATTACAGCGTCAGTCTGCCCGGTGCATTTTTCTTAATAATTCGTAAGTTCGTTGATCGTAAACCCGGGCGTTCCCAAACACTTTTTTCTTGTCGGATACCGCAAGCATACTCACCACGCAGAACGTTGCGATCAATTACAATATCGCCTCGGCAGGTGAACGTACGCTCGCACGTCTTCTCGACCTTGTCATCATGGCGGTGTACCTCGTTGCCATGTTCCTCATTTCGAACCAGGTCTTTTCGGGCGGGGATTGGGAAATGCGCGAAACGTTCCAGCTGCCGGTTTCCATTCTTATCACCGTGCCCGTTCTCACATACACGCTCTGGTGCGAACCGGTTTTCCGCGGAAGGACATTCGGCAAGATCATTCTCGGGCTGAAAGTGGTGAAGACCGACGGAACGCCTGCCGGAGTCGGTGCTGCGGCTTTCCGCTGGATGACGCGCCTGCTCGAAGGCGAGCTCGCCCTCTTTACATTCCTCGCATTGCCCGTGGCGATCATCAGCGGCAAGGGACAGCGCATCGGCGACATGGTCGCGGGAACGATCGTGATCAACACCAAAACGAAAGTTTCCCTGCGCAGCACTATCATCTCGCACATCAACCCGGATTACCGCGTGGTTTTTCCGCAGGTGTCCGTCCTTTCCGATCGCGATATGAATATCATCCGCGATGTCATGCAGCAGGCCTACGATACGGGAAATTATCATCTCCTCGAATACCTCGGGCACAAAGTGAAAACGGTGATGGGGGTTTTTCCTCCCCCGCAGCAATTGCCGACCGCGCAGTTCCTCAATATCGTCCTGGCCGATTACGCGCATTACAATTTCCAAGGGAAAGCGTAAGTTTTCCGGCTTCGGAAATTCCCCGGGTCAGTTTTTCTGTATAATGATTTTCCCGGAATAAATGCCGCCCGATGATGTGGTGAAGCGCACCATGTAAATCCCGTCTGCCGGATTATCCTGCGGAAGCAGCACTTCCCCGGGATGTGAAAGCTGTGCGCCGAAGATCAGCTGTCCTTCCGCATCGGAAAAGTCGGCGCGCCCGCCGGTAAGCAGCGCCCGGAACGGGGTAAAAAACTGCTTCGTGGAAACGTGTTTGGCCAATCCGGGATGGCAGATTTTCGCAGTGAGGAAATAAAAAATCCCGGAAAAAGCTTCCGGGATTTTTACTGTCAGACTTTTATCTCGTCCTGGTTCTTGTTCAGGAAATGATATTCGAGAAACTGGTAGGCTGAAACGGGTTTGACGTGGATTTTCTTGCCGAATTTCCGGCTCCATTTCCAGCGCTGTGAAAAAATGCCTTTGGTGAGATACGCTTCAATATACGGGTGAACGCATATCGTGACGGAGGGTTCGTTCTGTTCTTTTAAAAGATAACGCAGGTTGTTCTCGATCTGGTCCATGAGCAGGATGCTGGCCTGCACTTCGCCGCTTCCGCCGCAGGTCGGACATTTTTCCGCGGTGTCGACGCTGGTTTCCGGCCGTACGCGTTCGCGCGTGATCTGCACGAGGCCGAATTTGCTCGGCGGGAGGATCGTGTGCTTCGCGCGGTCGTTCTTCATCTCGTCGCGCAGCTTGTTGAAAAGCGCTTTGCGGTTGAGCGGGGAATGCATGTCGATGAAGTCGACGACGATGATACCGCCCATGTCGCGCAGCCGGAGCTGGCGCGCTACTTCCACCGCGGCCTCGAGGTTCACGTCGAGTGCGTTGCTTTCCTGGTCGCTGTGCAGCTTCGAGCGGTTGCCGCTGTTGACGTCGATCACGTGCAGCGCTTCCGTATGCTCGATGATGAGGTACGCACCGCTTTTCATCGTCACCGTTTTTCCGAACAGCGCTTTGATCTGGCGGTCGACGCCGTTCTGCTCGAAAATATGTCCCGGCCCTTTGTGAAGCTTGAGTATTTTCTCTTTGTCGGGCGCGATCGACTGCAGGTATTCCCTGATCTCGTCGAACATGCGCGGGTCGTTCACCGTGATGGAGCTGAACGAGCTGTTCAGCATGTCGCGCAGGATGGCGGATGTGCGGTTGAGCTCGCCGAGCACGCGAGCCGGCGGTTTTGATTTCGTCAGCTCCTGGAAACACGTGTTCCATTTGCTTACGAGATCGTTCATGTCTGCGTCGAGGTCTGCTACACCTTTTCCTTCGGCCACCGTACGGACGATGACGCCGAAGTTCTTCGGTTTGATGCTTTGGATCAGCCGCTTGAGGCGTTCCCGTTCTTCATTGCTCTTGATCTTCTGGGAAACGGAAACTTTATCCGCGAACGGGATCAGAACAATATAACGTCCTGCAATGGAAAGCTCCGAAGTGATCCTCGGACCTTTCGTCGAGATCGGCTCTTTCGCCACCTGTATGAGCACCTGCTGATCAGGCTGCAGAACAGAAGAGATCTTCCCGTCCTTGTTGATGTCCGGCTCCGGCTTGAAATACGCCAGCGCGGAATGCTTCTGCTTCCCCGTGATCGTCATGCGGACGAACTTGTTCAGCGAAAGCACCTGCGGACCCAGGTCGAAATAATGAAGAAAAGCGTCTTTTTCGTAGCCGACGTCAACGAATGCCGCGTTAAGTCCGGGCATGACTTTGCGCACGCGGCCCAGGTATATATCGCCTACAGCGAACTGCGTGTTGGTCTTCTCGCGGTTAAGCTCGACCAGCCGCCTGTCGCTCAGCAGTGCGATGACTACCTCGGGACCTGATGCGTCGATAACTAATTCGTTTGACACGTTACGTTGGTTTTTTTCAGGCAGCATAGATCTTCCATTGACAGAATGCGTCATGGGAGATCCGATAAACTGTGAAGAATGAAGCGGGGAAACGGTTCCGGGAGCAGGAGGGTCGGCCTGTGTAATCAGTTCGTACTCTGATGCGGTTCACACTTTCCGCCGGAGAATGTTCCCCGGCGGAAAGCAATGATGGAATGCGTGGAAACCGTAAACGGCTTACTAGCGGTTCTTCTTCTTGTGACGATTCTTACGAAGACGTTTCTTACGCTTGTGAGTCGCCATCTTATGACGTTTACGTTTTTTGCCGCTTGGCATAGGTTGAAAGATTTTTTAGTTACTACTATTGTTTGTTCCCGCGGAGCTGCCGTATGGCATTCTCCACGTCATTTTTTACCAGTGGATCGTTTTCCAGCTTCACATACTCTTCCAGGTGAGAGATCGCTGAAGCCGTGTCGCCCATCTGCTGGTATAATTCGGCGAGATTCAGGTGAAGCCCGTAATATTCAGGCTTCAGCCGCAATGCTTTTGAGTACCGGGCGATCGCTTTGTCGTATTGCTGCGAACGGACTGCGAAATCAGCCAGCGCCAGCTGTACGTTGACGTTGGTCGAATCGGCGCGCTCCACGTCGAGCAGCATCCCGATGCCTGTCATCGGGTCGCTCGTGCCTTCCACGTAGCAGATGCCGAGTCCGATCTTCGCATCCACATTCGAAGGTTCCAGCTCGAGCGCCTTGCTGAAGCAGCGCATTGCCGCAGCATAGACAGACGGAAGAACGGCGTCATTCTGCTCGAAGGAGGCCGATGTGCGGTAACGTTCACCCGCCTGCTCCCAGTCGCTGCCCGAACCGTTGTTCTTCACCGCTTTCTGCTCTGCATACCAGGCCGCAACAAGATACTCTTTGTTCCGGCCCAGCAGCGTGATCAGCGAATCGTACATCTGCCCTCGCTTTGAAAAATCACGTTCGGTGGCGATCGCATTTTCGATCGTGGTGACTTTTCCCGCCAGGTCCGGCGCCATTTTCGAACGTGCGGTTTTCACCAGCTCGTCAACCCCGGGTCCCTGCTGTTGCTGCTGCTTTACCAGCGCAGCATTTTTTCCTTCGGAGGGAAAAGTCGGTACAAGATTTAAAAGAACGATACAGGATGCCGCCAGTCCGAACACAATGATGTGTTTGTAGGTGAAAGCGGTCATGGCGATCCTGTTACTCAGCTTTTACGTTCTTCTTGACCTTTTCAACGAAGGTCTTGGCAGGCTTGAAAGCCGGAACGTTATGTGCGGGAATGATGACGGTCGTGTTTTTCGAAATGTTGCGCCCGGTCTTTTCAGCGCGACGTTTAACGATGAAGCTGCCGAACCC
>DASTSF010000600.1:0-10510 GCA_035760825.1 Bacteroidia bacterium | reverse complement strand
TGGGACAGCAGGCATTCCCGTCGTTACCTCCGACGCCGCTCATGTAAAAGCGGGTATCATTATCCCAGTCGCTGAGCTGGTTGTTCTTGATCGGTGTCGAAAGATATTGCCAGTATGCCGTGGCGGGACCGTCAATGTATGATTGCACGATCCATCCTGTTCCGGCGAGTATGGCGCCCGCTCCGAGGGGAGCAATGCGTGCGTAAGTGGTCGGGCCGGTCGCGGTGAGGACAACTGTTCCGGATCCGTTTGTCTTGAAGCTGCCTGCGCTTACGGTGAGAATATCCGAGATCGAAACAAGACCTGTTACCGAAATGCTGATCGAGTTAATATCGAGAAGATCATACACCTGGAACTGGGAAGACCCGCTGATGGTCTGCGTACCTGCACCGGCAAGTGTAACGGTACCTGTTCTCGGCTGGAACGTTGCGCCGTTTGAAACAACATCTCCCAAAAGCTTCACTCCGTAATTGGCAGGCGTGGTCACATCGAAAATTCCGGCGGTCAGCGTGAAAGTTCCGGCAACTGTAATATCGATCTGCAGCTGCACGGTTCCTCCTGCGTTGATCTCGAGGTTTCCGAAAGCGAAGGTGGATGGAGCGGTAATGGACTGCGTTCCTGCTCCCGTGAAAATCACTTTTCCGCTGGCACCTGTATTGAGTGTTCCGCCCGTGGCGCTCCAGGTGTCGCCCGACTGGCTGAAGCTGAAGGTGGACACGTCGAACGTGCCGGCCGTGAGCAGGGTGGTGGCTGCTCCCCCGGAGTTGACAGAAAGAGTAATGGAATGCCCTGCGTTATTGAACTCGAGATTTCCGAAAGTCGTTCCTGTGCTTCCCCCGATGGTTTGGTTGACGGCTCCGTCAAATACAACTTCTCCGCTGGCTGCTGCGTTAACAGATCCCCCGTTGCCCACCCAGGATGTTCCCTGCTGGTGCCACGTAAACGTGGAAGGATCCAATGTGCCGCTTGTCATCGTTGTCGTTCCAAGCACAATGACATCCGTGGCCGGCGTTACCGTGCTTGAGCTGTTTATTTCCACATTTCCGAAAGACGGAGTTGCAGCCGATGTAATGGTTTGAGCAGAAGAGCCGGTAAAAACAACCTTGCCGGTGGCTGCGGTATTCAGTGTGCCGCCCGAAAAGCTGAATGTGCTGCCCGACTGGTTGAAACTGAACGAAGAAACATCCAGTATTCCGCTAAGAAGAGTGGTAACTCCCGTCACCGTCTGGTTAAGAGCGAGAATTACACTTCCCCCGCTGTTGTTTATTCCGAAGTTTCCAAATGTGGTGCTCGTCGTTCCGCCGATGGTCTGGTTCACCGTAGCATTGAACAGGACGCTGCCGGTTGCTGCGGTGTTTATAGCGCCGCCGTTATTCAGCCACGATATGCCGGCCTGCTTGTAGAAAAATGCTCCGGGATCCAGTGTGCCGCTGGAAAGAGTAGTGGTGCCGTCAGCTCTCACGTTGGTTGCGATGGAAACCGTGCCGCTGCCGGAAAGGGTAACGTTATTGAAAAATTCCTGGGAGCTGCGCGTGATGGTTTGCGTGCCCGAGCCGTTGAAAGTGATCGTGGCCATGTTGGTGCAGGCGGTATTTGCATTGTTGACCCAGTTTCCGCCAAGCGTGATGTTCTTGTTATTCCAGTTGAGCGTTGCGTTGCTGTTGATGTTAAGGTTGTTCAATACAGTGAGGTTGCCATTGAGCGCTTTCGTATTCGCTCCCGCTCCCGATGACAAAATGAGGTTATAATAGGTGGCGTTGGTTGCCTGGACCGTTGTTGTTCCACCTCCTGTGTAAATGAAATTATTGGAAGCGGCGGAAGCATCGATCGTTCCGGAAGAGATGACATTTGTCGATACGGAAACTGTGGATCCGGATTTGTTTATCCATTTGGCGCCGCTCAGCAACTGGATGCTCCCCGCGGTAAGCGTAACGTTGCCGAAGTTGGAGAGAATCACACTGGCGGAAACAACCATATAGCCCGGTTTGCTCATCACCACGCCGGCAGCAATTGAATAAGGGGCATAGAAATAAACAGTACCGTTATTGGGAAGGTTATTCCCGGAATAAGTTCCGGCAGCCCGGAACTGCCAGGAGCCGGAGCCGGTTGAGGTCCCGTTATTGGTAAAATCCCCATACACCCTCATGGTGTTCAGGTTGAGGTTGATTATTCCCCCCGGATTTATTGTGAGTGTTTTGCAGTTCTCGGTTCCGGTAAGCGTGACTGTCTTTCCTGAGGTGATCGTAACATTATCATCCAGGTCGGGAATGCCGTCCGCATCGGAACCTGTAAAGCTCCACGTGGAGGCAGCATGATAATTGCCTGTTGCAATTGATGTAAAAACCGCGGAATGGGATTTCACGGAAAAAGCTGTCGTCAGCAAAAGAAGAAGTATAGCTTTTTTCATAGCAAGCCGGTTTTCACAAAGATAATCAAATCGAACGGGTCCTCCTATAGCGGGTGTCGTTTTGCCCTACGATATCAAGGCATTTACCTCTTTTTACGCCACATTTTATCCATTGGTTCCCAAGCAATTTCTCCTGCCAAATAATTGGTAATTTAGGCGCGCTTATGAAACAGCAGAATCAACAGGGGGCGTTCGGAATCGGGGAGTTGAAAAAGCTTTTGCCGTATGTAAAAAAGAACTGGTGGATAGTCCTGCTTTTTGCCGGTATATCCCTTCTTGCGGGCGATCTGTATGACTATAAGCTCGACAAAGTATATGATGTTTCCACGCAGCTGCTGCTGAAATCCAACGAGGACTACTCGGCAGGCAGCCTCATTACCGATAACCGTTTTTACGGAAATACGACGAAGACCTTTGTCGATAATTCCAATGAAATGCGCATCCTGCAGTCGCATGACCTGGTCGACCAGGTCCTCGACCGTCTTGATTTTGACGTTTCCTATTACCTGGTGGGAAGATTGCGCACCACCGAGGTGTACGCAGGCGTTCCTTTTTCCGTGAAGATCTCCAGCCTCAACCCCGAGCTTTATGAACAGCAGATCAGGTTCAGGATACTTACCCCGGAGCAATACGAGATGACTTTCCAGGTTGGCGGACAGAGCAAGACCGTGAAAGGATTTTTCGACAAAGAGCTTCTGAATCCCTACATGAAGCTGATGGTGTCACAGAAGCGGAATGTGCTGAACCCGCACGGGCAGGCGGATAATCTTGCCAATTATATTATCCAGCCGCACCGGAAAGAGGATCTTGCGCAGAAATTTTTGTCGGAGACAAAAATCGAGAACCCCGAATACACGAATGTGCTGAAAGTATCGTGCTTCGATGTATTGCCCGAAAAGGCGATGAAATTTCTCGATACCCTTTCCGAGGTTTACATTGAAAATTCCATCAACTCAAAACTGGACATTAACAAGAATACAGTCTATTTCATCGACAGGCAGCTGGATGAAGTAGCCAATATCCTGAATAACATCGAGGACACGCTCCAGGATTTCCGGGAGAAGAATTCCGTTATTGACCTCGATCGCCAGTCGCAGGATTATTTCGATAAATATTCAAGCTACCTCGATCAGAAAAAAAACCTGGAGATACAGATCGGGACGCTGGATGACCTTGAAAAATATGTGATCGAAAACAAGGATCCGTCATTTCTTCCTCCTGCCGCGTATTCTCTGCAGGGAGATGAATTCCAGATCAGCACGCTTCAGTGGCTGTACGACAGGGAAAACAAGCTCAAGGAGGAACTCAATATCGCGAGACCGGGAAACTTTGCCGTACAGAACCTGAAAAACCAGATCGACTCGACCAAGCGTGATCTTCTCATTTACATTTCCAATACAAGAACCGCACTCGGAGAAAAAATGGACCGGGTGGATACGACGATCTCTTTTTATGACGGGCTGCTGAACAGTCTCCCGGAAAAAGAAAGGGGAATGCTCAATATCAGCCGCAAGCAAAAAGTAAACGAGGACATTTACGTTTTCCTGCTGCAGCGCCGCGCGAATACGGTCATATCAAGAGCCAGCATAGTTCCGGACACCAAGATCATCGAAAGGCCGCGGGTGAACGGTATTGTAAGCCCGGACGACAAGAAAATAATCATCTCCTTTCTCGGCGGCGGTGTTGCCCTGGCATTCCTTCTTGTTTTTATACGGATATTCTATTTCCACCGCATCGAGACTTACGATGAACTCAAACTTTACACGCAGCTTCCCATTATCGGCGATGTCGTCATCTCCAAAATACCAACTGATCTTTCCATCGCTGTCGAATTCGAACCGAAGTCTCCGCTGGCCGAGTCGTTCCGCACGATCCGCACAAATCTTCAGTATATGGCTACGGGAAGCGGACCTCACGTCATCGTGATCACGTCGAACAGCCCGGGCGAAGGCAAAACATTCTGCTCGCTGAACCTTGCCGCGGTGCTTGCCAAATCAGGCAAAAAGACCGTACTCGTGGAGCTGGATCTTCACAAGCCGAGGATACAGACGGGCCTTGGAATAAAATCTGAAAAAGGAATATCCACGATAGCTTCCGGAAGGCATACGATAGCGGAATGCGTCGTGCAGACAAAGATCGAAGGACTGGATGCGATCCTTTCAGGACCGCTGCCGCCAAATCCGTCGGAGCTGGTCAGCTCGAAGCAGATCGATCTGCTGCTCGAATATTGCAAGGCCAATTATGAGTTTGTGATTATCGACACACCCCCGGTCGGACTGATATCAGACGCGATGGTGCTGATGACGAAAGCCAACGTGCTGCTTTTCGTGATGAATACCAAATATGCGTTCCGTCACGCGCTCCAGAATGCGACTGAGATCGCAATGCTCAACCAGGACATCCATTTTGGTTTTATCCTGAACGGAGTCAAGCGCAAGAAATCGCGTTATTATTACAGCCACTACGGTTACGGTTATGGCTATGGCTCGTACGGTGGCGGTTACGGCGGCTACGGTGGTTATGGCCAGGGTTCTTACGGCGGCTACGGTGGTTACGGAACGCAGAACAAGCCGAAGAAGAAAAAGTGACCGTGCCGGAAGCTGAGTTTTTCATTCCTGAACGGTTTGCCTTCAAAGGATTTCGCAGACTACACGGAACGGCTTGCAGCAGCGGTTGTGTAAGGACGCAAAGGCTTTTATTTTGATTATCTTTGGTAGCAATGTTATTTCACCAGTCAAAAGACCCGGAGGTTTATGTCGAGCAGAGATCAGGGCGCTGAATTGAAATGGGATATCATAGTCAGGCCCAAGTCAAAGTGGTACAATCTGGATTTAAAGGGAGTTTGGCAATACCGTGATCTTGTTGCATTATTCGTTAAAAGGGATTTTCTCGCTCTTTATAAGCAGACCGTTTTCGGTCCCCTGTGGATGCTTCTCCAGCCATTGCTGATGACGCTTACCTTTTCGATCATTTTCGGACGGGTTGCGAATATCTCGACAGGTGACGCCCCGAGGCTGCTTTTTTACATGGTGGCTTATATACCGTGGACCTATTTTTCCGACTGCCTGAACAGAACTGCGACGACCTTCACTTCCGGGGCCGGTATTTTCGGGAAAGTGTACTTCCCACGCATGGTGACGCCGATCTCCATGATCATATCCAGCTTTCTGCGCTTCCTCGTGCAGCTGGTGCTCATTGTCGGGCTGTACTTTTTTTTCGTGTACAGAGGTACTGTTGTCAGGCCCAATGCGCATCTCGCTTATTTCCCGTTACTGATCCTGCTGCTGGCGGGTTACGGGTTGGCCGCCGGGCTTGTCATCAGCGCGCTGACGAGCAAATACCGCGACCTGACTTTTATTATCCCGCTGGTACTTCAGCTGCTGATGTACGGCTCTTCAGTGGTCATCGGTTTTGCGCAATTCGGTCCTGAGCTTCAGAAGTACCTCCGCTGGAACCCGCTTCTCTGGATATTCGAAGCGATACGTTATTCGCTGCTGGGAAGCGGAACAGGCCTGTGGTCGTGGCATGCGCTGGCCTATGCCACCGGAATCATGCTGGTGCTGCTTGTTGCCGGAATATTTTCGTTCAGCAGCCGGGAAAGAACATTTATTGATACGGTGTAGAAGCTATGAGCAATCCCGTTATTTCCGTCGAGCATATATGGAAACAGTACCGCGTCGGGCTGGTTGGTGCGGGTACGCTGAGCTCCGACCTGAAACGGTGGATGCACCGCATCAGGGGCAAGGAAGATCCGTTTTCCAAAATAGCGGATACGAATGACCGTACGGTGAAGGGCAATTCGGATTATGTGTGGGCGCTCCAGGATGTTTCGTTCCAGGTAAGTGAAGGAGAAGTGCTCGGAATAATGGGTAAGAACGGAGCCGGCAAGTCGACGCTTTTGAAAATTCTTTCGCGTGTAACTGCGCCTACGAAAGGTGAAATAAAAATCCGGGGAAGGATCGCTTCCCTGCTTGAGGTCGGCACCGGTTTTCATCCCGATCTTACCGGGAGGGAAAATGTTTTCCTCAACGGAACGATCCTCGGGATGAAGCGGGCTGAAATCCGCGCGAAGTTCGATGAGATTGTGGCGTTCAGCGGGGTGGAGCGGTACATCGACACGCCGGTCAAGCGATACAGCAGCGGGATGTATGTCCGTCTTGCGTTTGCCGTCGCTGCGCACCTCGATCCGGAAATACTCGTGGTGGACGAAGTTCTCGCGGTGGGTGATGCCGAGTTCCAGAAAAAATGTCTCGGGAAAATGAAAGATGTGAGCGGAAAAGGACGCACCATACTTTTCGTCAGCCACAACCTTGCGGCGGTACGGAACATCTGCACGCGGGCTGTATTGATCGAAAAAGGTACCGTGCGTTTTGAAGGCGATACAAACGAAGCGATCGATCTGTATATGTCTGACAATACAGGCTCGGCGAGCTTTGACGGCATGGTCATGTGGGGAGATGCGGAGATGCCCGGCAATAAATTTTACAAAGTAAGATCGGTGAGACTGCTGAATGAAAAAGGCGAGGTGTCTTCCGTTTTTCTTACGAATAAATCCGTCAGCGTCGAGGTCAGGTACGAGGTCATGAGCCCGATAACCGGTCTCCGTGTTTCCGTCACGTTTATTGACCGCCAGGGAACGATCGCATTTGTTTCCACGAACCAGATCAGTGAAACGGAAGAGAAGCAGCCGGGTCAGTACGTCTCAACCTGCAGGGTGCCGGCCAACCTGTTGAACGGAGGCGGTTATGAAGTATCGGTGAGGATCGGGAAACCGTGGGCGCAGGATCTCGCGGTGGCGCTCGATAATATCCTGGCATTCGATACAACGCTGATGGGAAATAACGGATCGGTGGCCCGTTCCGCATGGCCGGGTGTTGTTGCGCCGGCGCTCGAATGGATTACTGAAAAGACCGCATAGGAATGACGACGGCAGCGCCGCAAAAAAATATTTAAATTCGACCATGATCAGCCTCTTCGGAAGAAAAAATAAAAAGGAAGCGTTCCCGCTGGATAATATTTTCCATTGTTGCGCGCATAAAACGGGAAGTCAGTGGGTGCGGGCTTTCATGAGCGATCCGCTGATCAGGCAAAAAACGGGGCTTGAGGTTCATACGTACATGAAGTCCATGCCGGAGGGAGTCGACAGCCGGAAAGTGGATGAACGTTTCTTCGATCAGCCGTTCCCGCTGAAAAAAATCGTGAGCCCGCTTTACCTCAGCCGGCAGGGATATGAATCGATACCCAAGCCGGAATCGTTCGCGTCGTTCTACATTTACAGAAACCCGAGAGACATCCTTATCTCCTATTATTTTTCCGTTCGCGAAACACATGCGCCGAATGAAAAACTTTCAAAAGCGAGGAGCGAGCTGCAACAGCTGGGTGCGGAAGAGGGGCTGATCTACGCCATAGATTCGATGAACGAACAGGGTTATTTCAGGGCCTTGAGCAGCTGGTTTGAAAAGCCGGTTACCGCAGATGAAGGATCCGGTAAAATGAAAAAATTCAGGTTTGAAGACCTTACCGATTTCAGCACGGGGCTTATTGCGGAACTTTTCCTTCACTGCAGCATCCGGCTTTCGAAAAACGAGCTGGCTTCCATCGAGTCGGCGTATTCATTTGCTTCGATGCAGAAAAAAGACGGAAGAAAAGAGAAAGGCCACTACCGTTCGGGTGTTCACGGCGAATGGAAAAAATATTTTACGGAGCGGGTTACGGAAAAATTCACCGCTGTTACCGGTGATCTGTATTCCCGCATGGGCTACGAGGAATCGGATAAACGATGAACATCCGCGGGCTTGAACGGCCCGGCAGGCGTATCCATTCCGGAAGCAAATGATTGACAAATCGCATTGAAGCGGCCTTTCAGCCGGGACAGAACTTAATTGCAGTGCCTTCTATGGGACTATTTCAACGTATTTTCGGCACAACTGCCTCCGAAAAAAAGACATCGCCGTTGTCCTGTTCTTTCCGGGAGGACGATGTATTTCTTGTTTCATTTCCCAAATCGGGAAACACATGGGTGCGTTTCCTCATCGGTAATTACGTCACCCGTGGCGGAATGGATTTCAGCAATGGCCACCTCTTCATGCCCGATATTCATTTCAACCCGGAGCAGATGAACGAGTTGAAGACCCGCCCGAGGTTTCTTAAAAGCCACAACCCGTACACACCTGATTATTCGCGGGTGATCTATCTCGTACGTGAAGGCCGCGACACAGCCGTCAGCTATTTCCATTTCCTGAAAAAGATGAAGAGCATTTCCCCGGAGACGACGTTCAGCGAGTATCTTGAGAATTTCTTTTTCGCCGGAAGATCTCCTTACGGTCAATGGAATGCCCACGTTTTTTCATGGCTCCGCGATCATCGCGTGCCGCACCTGCTGCTTGTAAAATACGAGGACCTGCTGGTGAACGCCAGGGAAGAGCTGCGGAAAATGGTCGTTTTTTCAGGGCTTGCCGTGGATGAAAAGCTCCTCGATCTTGCAGTGGAACGATCTTCCTTTGCATCGATGAAGGAGGATGAAAAAAGGAACAGCGACAGTCTTCGCAAGCTCGGACATGATATGCCGGCGGAGGATAATTCAATCGTGAGGAGCGGAAAAAGCAACAGCTGGCGGGAAGTTTTCTCGGAGGCGGAAAATGAAAAATTTATCCGGCTGTACGGGGATGCCCTGGATTACCTCGGCTATAAAAGATAAGCGCTGCACAATGGGGCTTCTGAAAAAAATAAACAACCGCATCCGGAAGTACCTGCTTTCGCAGGTCATCACGCCGGAAGAATTTGTTCAACTCGCCCGTGAAAAAGAGATTGAACAGTACAGGATGCGGATGGTGCTCGGGGACGGTTCGAAGCTCTACGATAATGCGCGTGTATTTAACCTGCAGGGACAAAGGGAGCAGATCGTTGCCGGGCAAAACACGCATATACGCGGAGATCTCCTCGTGTTCGCCTATGGCGGCCGGATACAGATCGGCGACAATTGCTATGTGGGAGACGGAAGCAGGATCTGGTCGGGTGAGGACGTCCGTATCGGGAACAACGTGCTTATCGCGCACAACGTAAATATCATCGACTCCAATTCGCATGAGATGAATTATCTTGAGCGGGCGGAAGGCTTTCTCGGCCTCATGAGAGATGGTTACCCGAAAGAAAAAGGAAGCATACTCACGGCGCCGGTGGTGATCGGTGATTACGCCTGGATCAGCTTCGGGTCCATCATTCTCAGGGGAGTGACCATTGGGAAAGGCGGAGTTGTGGCAGCAGGAAGCGTGGTGACAAAAGACGTTCCCCCGTTTGCAGTTGTGGCGGGAAATCCCGCCGTCGTGGTGAAACAAATGGAAATCCAATGAGAAAAATTCTGGGCAAGGTCAAGAATAAAATCCTCGGTCGTAAACCCGTAGATCAGCGGAGCGCCAGGATCAGCCAGTATATTGCCGGCGGACGCATTCCCTGGTCGACCGGGTATTATGAATACAAATGGGATTTTATTTCCCATTCGCTGGATGATAAAACGCTGCTCGGCGTTTTTCAAAAACATGAACCGCTCCCGGCGGGTTATGGTTCGGGACTTGATGACAGGGCGGTGGAATATCCCTGGATTTTTTCAAGGATCAGGAGCGGGAAGTCGTATTTTCTTGATGCGGGATCGACATTTAATTTTCCGGCGATCGTCAACCTTCCCGTGGTGCGCGAAAAAGACCTGACGATCCTCACGTTCTTCCCCGAGCCTTATGCATTCAACAAGCAGCGTGTTTCGTATGTATACGCAGACCTGAGGGAAATGCCGCTGCGCGACAATTGGTTCGATGAAATCGTCTGCCAGTCGACGCTTGAGCATGTGGGAATGGACAATTCCATGTACGGCTACAAAGATGCTCCTCCGGATATCGGGAAAGGAAAAGATTTCAGCTACCTGAAAGTCATTCACGAACTGGTGCGCGTTCTTAAACCGGGCGGACAGCTGCTCATGACGTTCCCGTTCGGAAAGTTCGAGTTCCACGGATTTTTTCAGCAGTTCGACAATGAAATGCTGGACAGCATGCTGGATGAGTTCGGCAAAACCGGCAGGACGGAGACCGAATTTTTCCTGTACACGAAAGACGG
>DASTSF010000599.1:0-2371 GCA_035760825.1 Bacteroidia bacterium | reverse complement strand
CATCAGTCCCGATGACAGGATGAACCTGCTCTACGGCTTCAACTGGATGCGCGCCGGGCTGCTGCTGCCGGGGAAATGGTCTTCTTCCGACCGCGAATACTTTGCGCAGTACCAGTGCTGGCAGGGGAATTACTATATCTGCGCGGGGATATCGTACGATGATTTTTACCGCCGGTCGAAGCACTGGCGGATCACAGCGTGACGTTCACGAAGCTTCGAACATGCGGTTCGTTTCAGCAATGAGCGAGAGGATCTCGTCGCGGCCTTTCTTCGTTTCGGAAGATGTGATGAAATACGGCGGCAGTTCGTCCCAGCTTTCTTTGAGCGTGCCGAGAAACAGGTCTGTGCTTTTCTTCAGCTTTGTCGCGGAAAGCTTGTCCGACTTGGTGAAGACGATACAGAACGGAACGCCGTTCTCGCCGAGTTTGTTGATGAAGTCGAGATCGATCTGCTGCGGTTCGAGGCGCGCATCGACAAGCACGAAAAGATAATGCAGGTTCGTGCGTCCCATGATGTAGGAACTGATCATGCGGTCGAACCCGCTGCGCAGCTCTTTCGAAACTTTTGCGAAACCATAGCCGGGAAGATCGACGAGGTACCAGCTGTCGTTGATGATGAAATGATTGATGAGCTGCGTTTTTCCCGGCTTCGCGGAAATGCGTGCGAGGTTGTGGATCCCGCAGAGCATGTTGATGAGCGAAGATTTTCCCACGTTCGATCTTCCGATGAACGCATATTCGGGCTTGTCCGCTTTGGGACATTGCGAAAGCTTCGAGCTGCTGACGAGAAATTTTGCAGAGGAGATCTTCACGGCGCAAAGATAACGCAGGTGTTTTGAAACGCAGGAGAAAATTCCTTAGCCCCGATTGCAGTGGAACGGAAAGCGGGAGCAGGGAAAATGAAAAGCACAGGTGACGCGCTCCTGAACGATCACGGATTTTTTTTGTGGTACGTGCCGATGTGCCGTTCTTTTTTGGTCGGGTAGATGTCGCCGATGGTGACCATGATGCCGGTTTCATCCACGTCGCCGAATTCCGAATTGACGGCGCAGCCGAAATTGCGCATGGTTGCGCTGAGGTTCATGTAGGAATTCACGAGCGGCGGAATGTTCTCGCCGAGCGCACGCACGTGCTGGTTGAGGAGCTTGTGTCCCTCTTTGTAAGGAAGCCGGCCGAGCTCTTTTTCGAACGCGGAAATATCTGTGGTGATTCTGACAGGATGAATCGGCGTGACGAGTTTTTCCGGATCGGGAAAATAATGATCCATGAAATGCAGGATGTAGTCGCGTGCCTGCACGTTGAAATGACGATAGGTGGTGACTTTCCCGAAAAAGTAATCTATATCGGGATTGTCGACGACGAGCGCACCGAGCCCGTCCCAGAGATTGTCGAGCGAAAAAAGTCCTTTGCGGTTGTTGATGGAAGGCTGGTAAGACGGCTGCACGAAGGAGCGTCCGAGCTCGATGGTGCGGGGAAGGTATTCGTTCGTGAATTTTTCACTGAAACGGAAAAGCTCCGTGGTGGCGAGATGAAAATGCCCGTGCGCATCCTTCGCTTTTTTGCAGCGGATGAAGCGGTAGCCGCCGACGATCTCCTGGTCGTCCGGGTTCCAGACAATGAGCTGATCGTAGCATTTTTCGTTCGTGTCGAACTCGTCGAGGTCGCAGTCTTTCCCGGTACCGCCGCCGGCCGCGCGGAACGTGACCTCGCGCAGGCGGCCGATCTCTTTCAGTGTTTCGGGCGCGTTGTGCGCATTGATGATGTATATCTGGTTGTCCCCGTTGTTGGCTTCGCGTATGAATGTTTTTTCGTTCAGCTCACGGAGCAGGGAAGTGCGCGGTACGGCAGGAATAACAGGCTGCATAAACGGAATTCCTTATTCGTTCGGATGGTTCAGTGTAAAAGGACCCGGTTCGCCCCGGCCGATCGCATACACATGCTTTTTCATTTCCTGCGCCCAGTCGCGGTGCGACTTTGAGCGATCGAAAACATGCGGTGAAACGGGCTTATCAAAGATAATGGTAATTGTTTTATTCTTCTGCCGGAACATTTCATCGGCGAGGTAGAACATCTCGATGTTGGCTTTGATGCCGAGACGTTTTCTCCACAGCGCGAGGTTGTAGAAGAACGCGGAATTTTTCCCGTCGACGTACGTGGGAATGATGTTCCGGTGGTACTGAACGGATTTCGAAATGAAGCTTTTTTTCCATTCGAGGTCCATGATCTTTCCCGACTGTTTCCGGGAAACGAGTCCTGCGGGAAAAATAAGCACGGCGTGATCCGACCTGTACACCTGCTCGATCTTTTCGATGGCGTGCTGCGTTCCGTGCTTGTTCACCGGGACGAAAAGCTCGTTCAGCATGGTAAGGTTG
>DASTSF010000598.1:0-11376 GCA_035760825.1 Bacteroidia bacterium | reverse complement strand
CTTCCCGGTATCCACGCCACGGCATGCACGTTCACGGGGTGCACGGCGAAGAGCAGCGCGGCGAAAAAAGCAACGTGCTTTTCAATTCCGGAGACAAGGAAAAAACGGAACAGCAGCGCGCAGCAGACCGCATGAAGCAGGATGTTGGTGAGATGGAAATACATTTTATCACCGCCGCCCGTAACCGTATCGATCATGAACGTTACATTGAGAAAAGGACGGTAATAAAAACCCAGCGTGGATGTGGTGAACAGCTTCGGAAGATTTGAGAAATGCGAAAGCGTCGCCTGCTCCTGTGTGATCAGCCACCGCTCGTCCATCGGGGAAAAACCGTAACCCAGCGTCACTGCGTAAAGGAGAAAGCAGGCCCCGGCCAGGAGGAAATACGGCCACAGTTTCCGCAGGTACCACGGCAGTGTTTTATTATCGCTTTCCGGGTCCTGTTTACTCCGCATCTCCGGGCTCGTTCTTTCCGGCAACGACGATCACGATCTCGCCTTTTACCGTTTTGGCTGAAAAATGCGCAATGGCTCCGGCAACCGTGCCGCGGAAATTTTCCTCGAACATTTTCGTCAGCTCGCGCGACACGCACACCTGCCTTTCCGCTCCGAAATGCGCCCGGAATTCCCCGAGCGCTTTCACAAGGCGGAACGGAGATTCGTAAAAGATCATCGTCCGCTTTTCATCTTCGAAAGAACGCAGCTTCGTCTGCCTTCCTTTTTTCTGCGGAAGAAAGCCGGCGAACACGAACGAATCGCAGGGAAGCCCCGACTGCACGAGCGCAGGAACGAACGCCGTAGCGCCCGGCAGGCATTCCACGTCGATCCCGGCGGCAAGGCATTCGCGGACGAGAAGAAATCCCGGATCGGAAATGCCCGGCGTTCCGGCATCGCTCACGAGCGCTACTTTTTGTCCCGCCGCAATTTTTTCCGCGATGAACGTCACGATCCTGTGCTCGTTGTGCGCGTGATACGATTGCATGGGCGTGTGAATATCGAAATGCTGGAGCAATCTTCCCGTGACACGCGTGTCTTCCGCCAGGATGAGGTCCGCTTCTTTCAGGACGCGCAGCGCGCGAAGCGTGATGTCTTCGAGATTTCCGACCGGTGTGGGAACGAGATGCAGCTTCGGCATGTTTGAAAGGATAAAGGATGGATCAGGAATGACAACTCTTAAAAAGAAGGTCTCCCATTAATTCATCATTTACGGTTCACGGTTTGTCATTCGTCACTTCCTGTCTTCCCAGTCCGCAAAATCCCGCAGCAGCGCAAAAAGCGATTCGAATTTCGTGAGCGGCAGCGTTTCTCTCCTGTCGCAGGTATCGTGGTAGGCTTTTATTCCGCCGAGCGTGTAAATGTAAAAGGAAGGCACGCCCCATTCGGTGAAAAAGAAATGATCGCTGATCGGCGCTTTGCCTCTCGGTTTTACAACGGCGAGATAGCTGCTGTCGCTGTTCATCTTCTGCAGCTTTTTGAACTCAGGATCGAACAGCGTGGCATTCACAACGGTGATGCCTTCATCGCCCGTTCCGAGAATGTCCATGTTGATGAGGAACCTGATCGCTTTCATCGGGAACAGCGGGTGCATCGTGAAATACCGCGAGCCGATGAGCCCGACTTCCTCTGCGCTGAACGCCATGAATACGATGGAGCATTTCGGTTTATGCTCCGGCATCGAATAATAACGCGCAAGACTGAGGAGCATGGCTATTCCGCTGGCGTTATCGTTGGCGCCGGGGAAATAAGTATCCTTTCCCATTTGCCCGAGGTGATCGTAATGCGCGGTGAACACGATGAACGAATCGGGTTCCTCGGAACCTCTCACATACCCGATCACGTTCTGCGATTTGTAGTTCTTCAGGAATTTCGCCGTCACGTTCACCTCGATCGCCGTAATGCGGCGGAAAGCGTAATCGATCTCGAAGGAAGAAATAGCCGATTGCTTCATCGAAAAATCCCACGGGCTCAGCTTCGAGCAATTATCGGAACCGGCAATGGGATTCGGCTTCACCGGGAACAGGAGTCCTTTTACGTCGTGCGGATATTGCGCAAAATCTTTCATGTATTGCAGCTGCCGCAATCCGCGCACACCGCTTGTATCCACCATCACGAAAGATTTTTTCAGGTTCATGCTCCTGAACGCGGTCCATTTTGCATCGTCGTAAACGATTGCAGAATCCAGCAGCACGACCGGGAAATTTCCTTTCACCGAAGGGCTTTCGGGCCGGACAAGGAATTGCTGGCCGGGCACACACTGCACTTTTTTTCCGTCCTGCGTCGTAACCGTGAGACTCATGTTCCCCGGGAACGTATTCACCGGGAACGTGAATTCCTGGTAATAGCTTCCCGCCATGTTGAAGGAAAGAAGTCCGAACGATTTATACTCGTCGGAAATATATTTTGCGGCGATCTTGTCACCTTTGTTCACGTACCCGCGACCGTGCATGGAAGGCGAAGCGAGCGTATCGACGACTTGTTTTGCAAATGCACGATCCTGCGCATGAAGCGAAAAGGTGATTGCAAGGGCGAAAAAGAAAGAAAGTATCTGTTTCATAGCTCAGGAAAAACGTCGCCTGACGGTGTCGGTGAAATGCTGCACGGCTTCACTGTCGTTTTTCCATCCGTATTCGTTCTTCACGACGGAAAGGAACGACTCCGCTTCCCCGAATGAAGCGCACGCGTTAAGCTGCTTTATCGCTTCTTCATAAGCGGCACTGTCATTCCGGAAAAGATTTTTCAGGAACATGATCTTTTCGTTGAAGCCGATGAAGGTTTTCAGGTCGGGGAATTTTTTTTCCGTCTTCGGCTGTTCCTTTTTTTCAGCAACGGGCGGAACGGGGTTTTCCGGTTCGCGGACTTTTACTTCCGCCACAGGCGCCGGGGGAAGAACGATCTCTGCAGCGGGCTTTACCGTTTCCTGCGGAGCGGGCGGCATTTCCGGCTCCCTGTTCGCGTTCAGGTAATGCAGCACGGACGCTTTCCGTTTCAGCATCGTGACATCATGCATGAGCCGTTCCATTTCCTTTTCAGGAACAGGATCCTTTTGCTTCAGCAGGTCGGAAAATGGCCGGAGGTCGGTGATAATATCCGCGATCTCTTGCCGGATCCTTTTTTCGTTTTCAGAATGAACACCCATGGTAACAGGAACTCCGCTTTTGGTTAGATTTGCAGGGTTTCCCCAGCGGTTTCAAAGGTACAATTTTCCCGGCGGGGCCCTTTTTTCCGAACGATCATGTTTCTCGAGAATACGCTTCATTCCAGCAAACGCCGCGGCTCCATCGAAGTGGTGTGCGGCTCCATGTTTTCCGGCAAGACGGAGGAGCTCATCCGCCGCCTGCGCCGCGCGCGCATCGCGAAGCTCCGCGTCGAGATCTTCAAGCCGGCGATCGACAACCGGTACCACGAGATCAAAGTCGTGTCGCACGATTCCAATGAAATCCATTCCACGCCCGTGCCGGGCTCCGCGGCGATCCCCGAGCTGGCGAAGGATGTGGACGTGGTCGGCATCGATGAGGCGCAGTTCTTCGACATGGGGCTGGTGAATGTCTGCAACGATCTTGCCGATAACGGCGTGCGCGTGATCGTCGCCGGGCTCGACATGGATTTTCTCGGCAACCCGTTCGGGCCGATCCCCGCTTTGCTCGCCACGGCGGAATACGTCACGAAAGTGCACGCGATCTGCATGCGCTGCGGAAATCTCGCCAATCATTCGCACCGCATCTCGGGCGGAAAAGACCTTGTGCAGCTCGGTGAGAAGGACAGCTACGAGCCGCTGTGCCGCGACTGTTTCCGCGACGCCATCCTCCATGAACGTCCACCGGCCACAGATTTCTCCTCGTGATCTATTCCATTCCCGATATTGCCCGGATCGTCAGCGCGGAGAAAGTTATTCTTCCGGAAGACCGTTCCGTCAGCCGCCTGCTCATCGACAGCCGCAACATGACGCACAGCGACGGCGTGCTGTTCTTCGCGATCAGGGGAGAACGCCACGACGCGCACGATTTCCTTCCTGATCTTTTCAGCAAAGGCGTACGGAACTTTGTCGTCAGCCGCCTGCCCGACGACTGCGAAAATTCCTACCCGGATTCCAGCTTCATTCTCGTCAAAGACACCCTTGCCGCGTTACAAACACTCGCCACTCACCACCGGAAACGGTTCACCTACCCGGTCATTTCCGTCACGGGCAGCAACGGCAAAACGATCGTCAAGGAATGGCTGTGGCAATTGCTGCGCGATGATTTCAGCATCGTGCGCAGTCCGAAAAGCTACAACTCGCAGGTGGGCGTCCCGCTTTCCGTCTGGAACATGGACGAAAGCAACACGCTCGGAATTTTCGAGGCCGGCATTTCGCGCAGCGGGGAAATGGAAAAGCTGGAATCCATCCTTCTTCCCGACATCGCGTTGCTGACGAACATCGGAACGGCGCACGACGAGAATTTCACGGGACGCAGCCAGAAAACGGAAGAAAAGCTCATTCTCCTTCGCCATGCGAAGCAGGTGGTCTGCTGCAAGGACGACACGGCGGTCTTTGCGATGATCCAGCAGCTTTCCGAAGGAAAACAACTTTTTACCTGGTCGCGTAAAACAAAATCCGATCTCCAGGTCGCACGCATCACGAAAGAAAAAAACGAAACGCGCATACAGGGAATTTTCAAGAACCGTTTTTCGGAGATCGTCATTCCGTTCACCGACGACGCTTCCGTGGAGAATGCGATCCATTGCTGGTCGATGCTGTTATTGCTGGGAACGGACGAAGAAACGATCGCGGCGCGCATGAAGCAGCTCATGCCGGTGGCGATGCGTCTCGAGCTGAAAGAAGGCGTGAACGGCTGCTCGGTCATCAACGACAGCTACAACTCGGATCTCGGTTCCATCGCCGTTGCGCTCGATTTTCTCAACCAGCAGCAGCAGCATGCGCGGAAAACGGTGATCCTTTCGGACATACTGCAGAGTGGCCTGGACGAAAATGCGCTGTATACGGAAGTGTCCTCGCTTGTCCGCTCGAAAGGCGTTTCGCGTTTCATCGGCATCGGCAAAGCGGTTTCGCACCAGCAGGAAAAATTCGCCGGGCTCGATACGGCATTCTATTCCAACACGCAGGAGTTCCTGGCGAATTTCCATTCGGGAACGTTCCATAACGAAACGATACTCATCAAAGGTGCGCGCCCGTTCGGCTTCGAAGCGATCAGCAAAGCGTTGCAGCAAAAAGCCCACGAAACCGTTCTCGAGATCGACCTGAACGCGCTCGTGCACAACCTGAACTATTTCCGCTCGCGGCTGAATCCCGGCACGCAGCTGATGGCGATGGTGAAAGCGTTTTCCTACGGCAGCGGCAGCTTCGAGATCGCGAACGTGCTGCAGTTCCACCGCGTGGATTACCTCGCCGTCGCGTATGCTGACGAAGGCGTGGAGCTTCGCAAGGCCGGCATCACGATCCCGGTGATGGTGATGAATCCGGAAGAGCAGAGCTTCGACACGATGATCCGCCACGGGCTCGAACCGGAAATTTTTTCGTTCCGCATCCTGCAGCTGTTCAGCGAAGCGGCGAAACGTTTCCGCCAGCGCCACCCCGGGCAGGCGCCCGTTCCCGTTCACGTGAAACTCGACACCGGCATGCGCCGCCTCGGTTTCGATGAGAACGAGCTGAATGAACTGATCGTGCGACTGAAGAACAGCCGGGATCTTACCGTGCGTTCGGTATTCTCGCATCTCGCGGCGAGCGACGAGAATATGCATGATGACTTCACGCGAAAGCAGGTGAAAGCGTTCATCACGATGAGCGACGAATTGAAAAAACATTTTTCCTATCCCATCCTGCGCCACATCCTGAATTCCGCCGGCATCACGCGCTTTCCGGATTCACAGTTCGAAATGGTGCGGCTCGGCATCGGGCTGTACGGCATCGGCGTGAATGAAGCGGAGCAGAAAAATCTTTTGCCGGTGAGCACGCTGCGCACGACAATCTCGCAGATCAAGAATATTTCCGAAGGGGAATCGATCGGCTACAGCCGGAAATGGATCGCGAAAAGCAACATGCGCATCGCCACGGTTCCCATCGGGTACGCCGACGGGCTGAGTCGCCGCCTGAGCAACGGCGGCGGAAAAATGTTCGTGCACGGCAAAGCCTGCCGCGTGGTCGGGAACGTCTGCATGGACATGTGCATGATCGACGTGACCGGCATTTCCTGCAGCGAAGGCGATGAAGTGACCGTATTCGGAAAAGAGCACCCAATTACCGACATCGCGAAAGACATGGGTACGATTCCTTACGAAGTGCTGACGAACGTTTCGCGGAGAGTGAAACGCGTGTATTACCAGGAGTAAAACGTTGCGTCATTCCCGGGAGGTTGCTTTCCGGGAGTAAAATTCCCGTCGCCGGACTTGTTAAAACATTGCGCAGGTTTGCATTGACCCGCGTCATGTATTTACATATTTTAGACAAAATGTAAGACAGGCATTTTGCGGGAAAATCCTCCTTTCCCGCGGGATGGAAAGGTCGTTCCGGGTGACCGGAACGAAAGCTGCAGGACCAGGAAGGATCGCTTTTTTCCGGCGACGGTTTTTCCTTTGTGAAAGACCGTTTATGGCAACGTGATCCCTGTGACTGTAGCTTTTTTATTGTTCTGAATCCAAAATCCAACCCTATGAAAAAAGGAAACTCTCTCCCGAAACCGGTCTTGAAAATTTTTCTTGCTCTCACCTGTCTTTTCCTGCTGGAACGGAACGGATTTTCCCAGGCGGGGACAGACTGCGCAAATGCTGTTCCGCTGGGCAGCAATTCTGTTTTCCTGGACCATCAGCATGGCAGCGGCCGGGAATTCTGGTACAGTTTCGAACCCGATTCATCCGACGCCTGGATCTCGGTCATCAACCATTCCTTGCCGGACAGCGCCTATCATGTCGTAAAACTTTATTCCGGAAATTGTTCTTCGCTCTCATTGATCGATACCGTCGTGACTGCACTTGTTGTGAAACATGAACTTACTGCGTACAGTCTTGCCCCTCATCAAAGCTATTTCATAGAGCTCGTTTCCTATGATACAACCGGGGGAACCTTTGATCTGAATTTAAGGTATTTCGATCCTGCCCAGGTTCAGACTTCATGTCCATGTCATTCTCCTTATAATGATCCGGGAAATACATGCGACCTGGTCTGTAACGGAAGTTTTGAGTACCCGGTTTATCAGAATGCATCCGGGCATCTTGACCAGGCCTGCCCCTGGCACAATGCATGCTGTTCCACCAGTGACCTTTACACGGCAACCTCAGCCTTGTGGGGCGTACCCAATAACGGCGAAGGAGTACAGACCGCACACACGGGCGGCAACTACGCCGGTTTCTGTCCGTATATGTATCCTTCCTGCAGCCAGTTCTGGACGACAAGGCAGGACTATAAGGAATATCTCATTGTGCCGTTGAAAGAACCTCTTGCAGCAGGCAAGTGTTATACATTCTCGATGTATCTCTCCTGTTCAGAACAGTCACGTTTTGCCAGCGGAGATTTCGGAGTGTACTTTTCAGCAACGCCTCTGCCCGCTCAAAGCAATAACGGGGAATATATTCCACTTAATCCACAGCTGTACTTTCCTTCCATTATTACAAACACGAGCGGCTGGACCAACCTGGTGGGAACGTATACAGCCACCGGAGGCGAATACCAGCTCATCATTGGAAATTTTGAATCCAACGTCAGCACGCCAAATGCACAAACAGGGTTCGTTGATTTTAACAATATCAGCAACTATCCGGCCTACTCTTATTACTACATAGATGATGTTACACTTGTTCCCTGCTGCACCGCTTTTTCTGTGAGCGGACCTTTCAATAGTGTATGTACGAATGATACGATCAGCCTGACCGGGTTATCTCCCTGCCAGAACAACTCCATGACCTGGTCTCCTGCAAACCTGATCATTGGTCCGAACGGCAGCAGTGTTCTCGCCCAGGCTACTCCACCGACGACCACTTTTTATTGCACCATGACTCTTACGGACTATGGCTGTACAAAAACCGACAGCGTAATTGTTTATGCGACACAATCTCCCTACGCCAACGCGGGATCCGACACTACACTGTGCGGTTCACGACCCGTAGTATTGAACGGAACGGGCACGAATACATCTTACGGCTGGTCGACGCTTGCAGGACAAACGCTTTGTTCGCCATGCACAACGGTCACCGTGACGCCGGCAGTGACAACTTCCTACGTGTATCATGTCTACAATGCACACGGAGGTTGCACGGGTTACGATACGATGACTGTTTTCGTTTATCCCGATCCGCACCTGCACATCGTTGCTCCGCCGAACGCGGTGATCTGCGACACGGCGTTGCATTTCAGTCTTACAGGATTGCCCGCGAATTACACTTCCGTTCACTGGACGAGCAATGCACAATCCGCACAGGGAAGCCACACCCCGGATTTTTCCGCCGCATGGACAACAAACACGGACGCCATCGACGGATACGTGACGGTGACCGTCACCGACGCGGACGGATGTACGTGGCACGACAGCCTCGTAATCCCGCATTGCTGCTGCAAGAATGAATTCAACGTACCCACAGGACTCGTCGCCACAGACGACAACGTGGATTCATTGATCGCACACTACCCCGGCTATATCACCATCAACGCATCGGGTGTGGCGGTGCTGAATTCAGCAAGCCTGTGCATCAACGGCGTGTTCGACGTGAACCGCGATCTCGATCTGCAGAATGTGAAAGTGGCCATGGGGCCGAATGCGCGCATCAATGTGCTGCAGGGACATACGCTGACGCTGGAAGCGACCGGGAATTCATTCCCGCAGCAGACGCTGATCCATGCCTGCTATACGATGTGGGACGGAATTTACGTGTACGGACCCGATCCGAATACATTGCTCGACATTAAAGACGGAACAGTGATCGAAGATGCGAAGAATGCCATCGTTTCCGTGGCCGGCGGAAATTTCCACATCCAGGGTGGAAGTGGTTCGGGCCCGGTGAAGCTGAATAAAAATTACATCGGCATCTGGATCAAACCGTTCAGCGGTACGCACCCGGGTTATATCCGCAAAACGATCATCGCCTGCGACAACCAGTTCCAGCCCGGCGGATCATCCGGTTATTCCAGTTCGTCGAACAACCTCATTTACCCGTACAACAACAACATCGGCTACGCGGGCATCCTTATCGATTCCTGCCAGAGCTTCACGGTCGGCGATACTGCGCAGGCGAATTACCACAACGTTTTCGAGCGCATGCACTTCGGCGTATATGCGCGCAAGTCGAACGTGCGCGTGTGGAACAACGATTTCCGGTACATCACTTCTTCGCCGGTGCAGCACAAGACCGCCCCGGCCGACGGAGTCGCGGTTTACTCATCGGGGTTCAAGAACCAGAATTATTCATTGATCGTAGGCGTGCCCGGCACAACGAAAGCCGCGAACAAGATCAAATGGTGCAGCTACGGCGTAATGGCGACGACGAACGTGAGTTTAAGCTGCCAGTACAACCACCTCGACTCCTGCACCGCCATCGGTATCTACGCGCTGAACAATAATAATTCGCCGGTGCTCATCAACCAGGACACGCTGAAAGACTGCACGGGAACGAACATCAGCTGCCTCGACAATGCGAACAGCACGGTGAAGATCACGCGCAACGTGATCAACGAGAACGTAACCTCATCCAACACGGGCAACTACGGCTACACGGGCATCTACGTGGCGAATTCCGTGCAGCACCACAGCAGCGTGCTCATACAGGACAATACCATCCGCAAGATGAGGAACGGCATCTGGGTGAGCCGCATTGTCCACCCGCTCATCCTCGACAACAGCTCGATCACGATCGTCGCCACGCAGGCGTTCACGCTTGCCTCACCGGCAACGGGCATACACATCGAAGGGTGCGCGAGCGCCCTGGTGCGCAACAACCACGTGAGGTATCTCGGAACAGCTTCCGCCGCAAACTACGACAAGCTCTTCGGGATCTATATCGAGAACTGCTTCAACGACACCATCACGCAGGACTCGCTGATCAACATGGGCAGCGGCATTTTCCTCAAAGGCGCGGATAACCCATCGCTGCTGGCGTGCAACAAAATGAAGAATTGTTATTATGGGATGAATTTCGGGTATACGAATAGCTTGAACAATCCGGTTCCTCTCAATGATCAAATCCATTATGGAACGGCACAAACAGCAACGCCAACAGGTAACCATTGGGTAGGATGTACGACTGATATGAGAGGAGCTATTCAAGCACCACCATTGGGAATTAATTGGTGGACCAATGCGGCGAATGCCCCAGTTACCATTAATTTGTCAGGAGCGAGTTTGACAAATAATAATGCGCCTATTGTCCTTACCAATTCGGATCAATGTACTAATCTCCTTCTACCTCCACCGGTTAAACCAATAACTATGCGCAGCTACCTGTTGCATGACATTTGCGTCGCGCCGCGCAGCTATGATACGTTGGGAGACCAGTACACATATAACGACGACTTTTTTGCGTACCGCGCGCTGCGCGACAGTTCCTCGTGGCTGAATCTTGGAACTTCGGACGACACCGCCTACCAGGGTTTCTACGACACGACGAGCACATCCAACTACACGAACATCGCTTACCTCGCCGATGCCCAGGACCAGATCGCTGCCGGGAATTATTCACAGGCGCAAGCGGATCTCGACTACGTGAAGTACGGGAACAACATTCCGGAAAACAACTGGAAAACCGTCATGCTCGTCTACCTGCATTCGTGGGCGATCGACAGCATGAACCTGACCGACGCACAGGCAGATTCACTTATGCCCATTGCAAACCAGGGTGGAATAACAGGAGGCGTCGCGGTGTTCGATGCGCGCAACATGCTCGGCCTTGAAGTGCATGACAGCAGCAACGCGAGGATCATCTCACCGATCGCAAGCGGTGACACGGCACAAGGTATTTCCATTGGTCATGCCTACCCGAACCCGACGACCGGGCAGGTTTCCATCAATGCCAATCTCAAAGAAGGTCAAACCGCAACGATGAACCTCTATGACCTTACCGGAAGACAAATAACGACCTGGAAATTGTCAGGTGGTCAATCCGTGTATACATTCGACGCATCTTTCCTTCCCGGCGGGACGTATATTTACCGGGTAGAAAGCGAAGGACAGATCATTGAAGCGGACAGGTTAGTGATAATACGTGAGTGAGAACTCGTTTGATCCCGCCCTGTTCGTTACTGCGACAGGGCGGGATTGCTTAAATTTGATTAGGTGAAGAAATTTTTGTTCCTGTTTTTTTCATTGCTTGCCACGATTTTGTGCGCACAAGGTAATCTTGTTCCCAATCCGGATTTCGAAATCTTTTCTCAGTGCCCTGATAATCAAGCAGAGTTGAATTA
>DASTSF010000597.1:0-3048 GCA_035760825.1 Bacteroidia bacterium | reverse complement strand
GATGAAGATGCTCACGAACGTGCATGTTCTTTCGCTGAAGAATTGCGTGAACCTCGTTTCGGAAAATTCTTTCCGCGTCATCGCATCGATGCCTTCCGTAACGGACCTTGTCATCGAAACAAAAAAGATGGACAGGATCCCGCGCGCGTTCTCTTCGTTCCGCTTTATGAATTTCATTTCCATTTCGAATACCGATCAATCGCTCGCCGACGGATACGAGATGAATTATGCCGGTGATGCGAATGATCTGTTCGCATCCGACAGCCTGCGTCTCGGTTTCGGCGAAGGTTCGCTGCTGCTCGTGTACAGCTGCTACGACGACGTAACGGCGCGTATGCACGTGGGCGTCATGCGCGACCTGCTGCAGGGTGACGTTTCAGAAACGGGGATGCTTTCATTGCCCGGCCGTGCACGTGCGTTCGACCGTCATCACCCGCTCGTGAAACCGCCGGTGCCCGGGCCCGGCGTTTGTAAAAACGTGTACAGCACGAGCACGCTTACAGGCGCGGAGCTCGACTACCCGTCGGGCACGAAGATTTCCATTCCCGCGAACGCTTTCGTGGATGCGAACGGGAACGCGGTAACGGGAAATGTCACGATCGACTACCGCGAATTCCGCGACCCGGTCGACATTCTGCTGAGCGGCATCCCGATGGATTACGACAGCGCCGGTCACAACGGGCATTTCGTGAGCGCAGGCATGTTCGAGATGAACGCGAGCGTGGACGGCAAAGAAGTTTTTCTCGCGCCGGGGAAAAAAGTCGACATGAAATTTGCGGTGGTGGATACGGCGAGCGATTTCAATTTTTACAAGCTGGATGAGCAGGAAGGGTGGCAATACCTGGACCGTCCGGGCAAAACGGAAACGGATGCGCCCGTCGCCGCCGCAGCGAAGGACCAGCAGAAAGCTTCCGCGGCTGTGCTGGCTTTCTGGCGGAACATCGCGCCCGTGTCCGCGAAAATCCCCGGCGGATATGACGCGACCGGTTTTGATTCACGCTATAATGATCTCAACTATCATTACGAATCGAGGGCTCCGATATGCCAGGGGTTATGGAATAAGAACAGTTATATGCAGAACACATTCCGTCTTCACAAAGTTTATCATCACAAGGACACGACCTGTTTTTCCATCGACCGGCAGGAGAATGCCCGCAGGACCTACTGCAACCCGGAGCTGTCGGCATTCAGCGGTGTGAGATGGGAAACAAAGGACAACCTGCGCAGCAAAGAGCTTCGCAACCTGCTCCGCAAGAAGAGCGGTGTCAACGACCTGCGCATTTACCAGTCGGGAGACGGCTTCGTGCTCGAATTCAAAACTTCGTCCGGGTTCAGGCGCATCAACGCCAGCGCTGTGCGCATGACGAAAAAAGGGCCGAAACCTCTCTCCGCAAGGATGACGAACGGAATGTTTCGTCATTACACGAAGATGCTTGATCGCAGAAGAGCGCACATGACGAAGTCCCTTGTGAGGCAGGCGCGCAGGAACGCGACTTCCTTTCAGCAGCTCAGCCGGGATTCAGTGAATGTCTGGAACAACTGTAAACCGGTTATGACGAAAGAAGAAGCTGCCATGGATTTTCCGGGATGGGTGAAATACTATAGAAAGGAATTCGGAAAAATTATCGCGCAGCAACAGGTTGCGTTTTCATACGTGCAGATCACGGAAGGAACAGCTGCGGGAAGCATAGGACAGGCGGTGTCGTTGTACCAGGCGCTGAGCATTGCATCATTCGGGATATTCAACTGTGATCACGTTGGCAGCATACCGCAGCCGGTGAATGTCAATGTCGAGCTGAAAGGAAATAATGGCGAAGCAGTTGCCGCCACGAATATTTATGTGATCGATCACAGCGTGAATTCGGCGACCAACTTCTTTTCGTTCATGGGCAAACCGATAAACGTTACCTACAACGAGCCTTCGGAAAATACGCTCGTCGCGATAAGCAGCACGGGAAAAATGTACGTGGTGGACAACAACGCTTTGCGGTCGGGGACAGCGATAGGAGGAAGCACGCTTTATACAGCTAAGCTGGTTTCTGATTCCGTCGCTACGCCCGAGCAATTGCGGGAGATCATTTACCCGGACGGAAATTAAACGGCACATCCCGCATAACCCCGAAAAGATCCGCCTGCGCGGATCTTTTTTCATTCAGTTTTTTTGCAGCGTGGTATCCACATCGCGTTCGAACAGCAGCGTTTCGACTTTCGGCTGTCCCTTTTCAATTCCTTCGAGCTTCACTTCGACGGTATTGGCCGTCTGGCGGAGGTAAGAAATGCGTTTCGGGAAATCGTGCTCGAGGTTTTCGAACACGGCGTTTTTATCATCGCCTTTGATGAGACGGAAAAGAACGGGTCCTTTGTTGTCGGGAAGATTGACGATGTAATACAGTCCGCCTTCCGCGTGGTCGATGCGGAGGTTTTCCTTGAATACGGTGTCGCCGTCGGTGGTGGAAATGAAGCTGAAGCCGGAAAGGCTGTTGGTTCCTTCACGCGACCATGTTTCATGGAAAAGGAAATCGCTTTTGACGTCGTGGCCTTCCCAGGTTCCCACGAGCCAGGAAATGGAATTCACGTCGCCGGAAGGTCCGCAGGAACCCAGCAGCCAGAGAAAAGGAAGGAAAAAAAGGATCCGTTTCATCGGTGCGCTAAGTTATTTCAAAAAACGGAGTGAAGGATACGCATCGCGCGGCCGGTGCAATTCCGGTTCCCGATTTTCCGCCGGAAGACACAAAAAAAGTTTCCGGCAAGGAAAAGTTGCGGGCAACAAAAATGCCGGCGGGGAAACACCGGCATTTGTCACAGAAGGGTCGAGTATCGTTATTTGGAATCCTGCGTGTTGAATTTCGCGAGCACGTCTTTCACGGCGTCTTTGTGAATGGTGAAGGTCATCATCTTGAGCTTGATGTAATCTTCGTGGTAATAATAATAGCCGGGGTTCTGCGGGTTGTTGCGTGCGCTGCTGCCGGAATCTTTAATGAGGAACCACATGCCGTTGGGCTTGTCGCACCAGCCGATGATCTGGATGCCGTGATCGTCCGTGGTGCT
>DASTSF010000596.1:0-11344 GCA_035760825.1 Bacteroidia bacterium | reverse complement strand
AGCAGAACCGCTTGTGAAGTAGTTGATCGTACCGGCAGTGCGGAAATCAAGGTCGGCGTAAACAGGACCAATAGCCGGGCGCCCCATTGCGACAGACGGCATGGCGTTGTTGTACGACGTATAGGTGTTCGGCGCACCGCTTCCCAGGCAGATGAAACCATTAGTGGAAAGCGCAAAAGACGTATAGATCGTTCCGAAATAGGTAAAGTTGAACGGAATGACCTGGTTCACCCAGTCGCCATCGTCCAGCGTACCCGCGTTGAGCGCCGTCACAGCGGTTCCGTTGTTCGCCAGTGTCGTTACACCAGAACCGGGTGTGGAGACAGGAGCATACGTGATGTTGCTTATCGTATAAGCGTTGGTCAGTCCGCCATTCGCAAGGAGCTGTGAGTTGGCCCCGGAGCAAACCGTTGCGGGCGTTGCCGTAGGTGAAGTGAGACTTGGAACTTCATTTACCGTTACAGGCACAGTCGAAGCCGAAGTGCAACCATTCGCAGCCGTGCCGGTAATTGTATAGGTAATAGAAGAAGCAGGGTTAGCTGTTACAGTGGAACCCGTCGTAGCGCTAAGACCGGTCGAAGGCGCCCAGGTATATGTATTTGCACCGCTGGCTGTGAGCGAGGCGCCCGCACCACCTGCGCAGATCGTGAGGGGATTCGGCGTTATGGTAACCGTCGGAGAAGCATTTACAGTCGCCACCACTTCATTCGTTGTTGCCGAAAGGCCACTGTTTGAGCAGGTGACCAGGCAGACATAATACATGGTTGAAGAAATAGAAGCAGTCGTATACGTGCTTGTATTGATGCCGGAACCGGTCGTGCAGTTGGTATAAGGTCCGCCCGGTGTGGCCGATTCCTGCCATTGATAAGTGATGCCGATACCTGTTGAAGCGCCGGCAGTCTGGATCGTGAAGGTGCCGGAACCGCAAACGGAAGCCGGGTTTCCACCCGCAGTTCCTGCCGACGGCATCCCGGAGCAGCCTGTGATTTCATCTGCACCGATGTCGAAATTCGTCGCGGCCGGTTGGGGGCGTGCCTGGCAATCAATATCAACCGTTACCCACGGAATGCCGGTATTGTTGCCTGCATTATCGAGGGCGGCTGCAGAAGTATGCAGATCAATTGCCGAACTGAACTGCGGATCAACTGCGATCGAATTCAGATCCGGTGTGGATGTGATCGCCTGCCAGTTGGCCAGCGTTGCATAGTCGGTCGTATTGCCGAGGGCGGTGAAACCATTCGTCGTATTGTTTACGTAGAGGTCGTTGTAATTCGAAACCGAACCGGCGTTGCCGTTCGAAGTAGCAGAAGTGCTGACCCAGCAGTAATGCTTGACCGTGGCCTGGGCGCCGGTAAAATTCGCGAAGATGTTATTCCGCACATTCATTACCGGTCCCGACGCAGTGCCGATCTCGAAGCAGGTATTGTTGCAGTTTGCAACTGCTGGAGCAATGCGCACGGAGTTGAAGTCTACATTATGCGTTGCACCTGCTCCGCCGCCTGCGTCCTGGACGCTGATACCGATCACGCGGCGTGAAGAAGTAAAGGTACTGGCCGAGTTGAGACCTGAAACCGTGTTGTTGTAGATTTCACTCACACTGCCGGCATTGGCATTCAGGTTGCAGCGGATACCGCGCACCACGCTCGTGCCGGTGGATGTGCTGGTAATCGCCGTGATATTATTATTGTAAACCATGCAGGTGCCGGCGCTTACGGTCGCCGAAACACCGGCATTGTCAACGAAAATGGCGTCGACGGGGTTGGCGTTCGTGCCGGTCACATTCACGACGACATTGTTGTAAATTTTCACGTTGCTCTCGTTTGTCGTCTTGATTCCCCAAACAGAACCGCCGTTGTTCCCGATATCATTGGCGGTAAGCGGATCACCGATGACGTTGAACGTACCACAGGCATTCGTACCGATCTCGCAGGCGTCGTCGGGGAAGCCGGACGTTCCGCTAAGCGTAATACCCACGAAACAGTTTTTAATCGTGAGCCCCTTGTAAATATTGTTCGAATTGGCACCGGTCGAAGCCGTTGCTGTCGTGACCGAGCTCTGGCGAATACCCACTGAACCGGTGTTGGCGCGGTTCATGGTAACTGAAATGTTGGTGAAGGTGTTGTGTTGTGCACCATCCGTCGCCGAACTGTTATAAACGCCGAGGCCATGATCGGCGAGCTGGTTGCCGACGTTGCCGCGGATGTCGAGGTTATTAAGCGTCACATAATCCGCACCGACGAGACCGATGATCGGATCGACGTTGCTTGCAAGGGCGGTAGTCGACGCCTGGTTGACGATCGAACCGCTTGTGCCGGAAGCTCCGCCATACCTGATGACAGCCGCCGTGCTGGATTTGGTGAAAGTAACCGTGTTGACTGCGCTCGTTCCGCTGATGGGTCCGATGAGGATCGGGAAAAAGTTTCCGCCGTTTGCTGCGGTCGCGTCATACTGTGCATCGACGAGATTGAATACGACAGGGCCGCTGACGCCGCGCTGGTTTACATCGGCTGCAGCTTCATTCAGGTTGATGTACGTCTGGCCGACGCCGACATTATATGTGCCAGCCGCGAGCGGCGTGGGCGCCCCGGGAGTGAAGCGGAGATTGTACGTGGGAAAACGATCGGACTGCATATCGGCATTACCGGTGTAGCAGGAACCTGTAACACCATCGAGGTAATGGCCGTTGCCGCCGGTTGCGTCACTGAGGCCGATACTCGCCGATTCGCTCGTGTTGGTCACCGCCCCGGTGGCTGCGCCGTACCAGAATTCGATGACGTTCGTGGTCTCGTACAACTTCACCTGGAAATTAATCTGGCGGGGCTGTCCGCCGGTAGTCGTATAAAAAGACGAGGCCACCCACTGCACCGTCATGACACGGTTGGGGGCAGAGCCCGTCACTTCCCAGGATGCGCCTCCGGCGGGGTTTGTTCCGACAACGCCAACATTCAGATCATCCCACCACGGAGCAAGAGTATTCAGCGGGGACGAAACGGCGTAAAGGTTCGTGTTAACCTGCGTGGTCGAGGGTGCGATGCTCGACGTTGAAAAAGACGCCCATCCGTTCGTGCATACCGCGAGGTAGTTCGATGTATTCACGAACGTAGTCCCGAGGTAGTTGAAATCGAACGGCAGCGGAATCATCGTCGTTCCGTCATCAGTGGAACTGAAGGTGAGCGCGGTTGCGCTTCCGCTGACCGGCGTATACACGCTGCTGAAAGCGGAGCGTGTCATCGGAAGCTGCGCACGCAACGCTGTTCCGGTACAAAAGAGTATTCCGGAGAGCATAAGCGTCCGGAATCGGAGAGTGTGATTTTTCATGAATTTGTTTTGAAAAGGGTATAAACTCTTTTCGTGCGGCCCTGGTACAGGGCCTTACACGGAGGGGGCACAAAAGTGGTTCAAATATTTTCACCCCACAACTAAAACATGTTACGCGGGCGTATATTAACATAATAGTTACCGGGCCGTTAAAACGAAAAAAAGTTCCGGAATTTCTCCGGCGACTTTTCTTTTCACCTTTCCCCGCTTTCCCCCTATTGCTTTACAACGCGGTATGTATTTACTTCTTCAGAGTGTGTTGCTGCGGTAAAATTAGAGCGGTCACCAAAAGCACCGATTAAAAACCGGTTAGACTGCGGCACATTCCCGGTTGCGCGGAAACACAACAACGAACCATGGGCGACAGGTTTTTCCTGCCGGAAAGAGAAAATCGCAGGCTGATCTCTGCGGACAGCCGGATTAGTATTTGCTTAGATTCATGAAAACCATCATCCGTTCAACCCGTTTTAACCTTTCGGAAAACCAGGTAACGGGAAAACGGAAACAAAAAAGACGTTCTGTCGCTTTACAGAAAAATATCCGGCATCAGCTCCTGCGCTCCGTCGACTGCATAATGAGACAGACTTGTGATCCCGTTTTTCGCGAGCACTTCATCGTCGATGAAAAAATTCCCGGTCACGGCGGATGTTTCCGAAAGGACGAAGAATGCCGCATCGGCCACGATCTCCGGCGTGCGCGATTTTTTCATGAGCTCATCGCCCCCGAGGATATTCTTCACCGCGGCCGTGGCGATCGTCGTACGCGGCCAGAGCGAGTTCACCGCAATGTTGTCTTTCCGCAATTCTTCCGCCATTCCCATCGTGAGCATGCTCATGCCGAACTTGCTGATGGTGTACGGTGCAAAATGCGAGAACCATTTTTTATCGAGTGACAGCGGCGGAGACAACGTAAGAATATGCGCGCCGGAAGATTTTTTCAGATGCGGAATGCAATGCCGGGAGACGAGGTACGTGCCGCGCGTGTTGATGTCCTGCATGAGGTCGTATTGCTTCAGCGGAAGCAGGGACACCGGCGAGAGATTGATGGCGCTGGCATTATTGATGAGCACGTCGATGCCGCCGAAATTCTTCACGGCGTCGGCAACCGCGCTCACCACCTGTTCTTCCTCGCGGATATCGCATTTGACGGGAAGGCATTTCCCTCCTGCTTTTTCGATCTCTTCCGCAGCCGTGAAGATCGTTCCTTCGAGCTTCGGGTGCGGTTCCGTTGTTTTTGCAGCGATGACGATGTTTGCGCCCTCGCGCGCGAGACGAAGTGCGATCGCTTTCCCGATCCCGCGGCTTCCGCCGGTGATGAAGATGGTTTTGTTTTTGAATGTCATATCGGTCATTAATGTGTCGATTACTTTGTGCTCTTCACACGCTGTCTGTATCGTTGTATTTTAAATATCCTGCTACCCGCGCGATTTCCTGAAGAGCAGGTTCGGGTTTTCCGCAACGAGCGTATATCGCTCATCCGCTTTCACTTCTTCCGCCACTTTTGCGCAGCCGAACGGACTCCCTCTCTGCGAGTCATCGAAAAGAACAAAGCCGCCGGGAACGAGATGCCTGTCCGCATTCACAAAATCACGTTTTGCGAAATCGTAATCGTGGTTTCCGTCAATGTAAACGAACGAAATCCTTCCGCCTGAATTCATTTCCCTGCCCATGATGTCTTTTCCAATTGCACCGGAATTCCATTTTTCAAAGAAGGTATCCGACGTCATGCGGAACGCGAACGGGAGATTTTCCGCGCTGAAGAATTTCACGTTGCGGATATACGACTGCATCATGAATTCAGCGAAATCACTTCGCTTAACGTGCGGGTTGCTTCCCAGCGAAAAAAGATATTCTTCCGGAACATTTTCTTTCCCGTCATCCCAGCCGCGCACGATCCACGGATCGATGGAAATGACCGGGTTCTTCCGTCCGTGCTTTTTCAGGAGATAACAAATGATGTTTGCGGAAAGTCCGGCATGCGCGCCGATCTCGACAATGGGATCTTCCGAAGGAAGATTTTGTATCGCCTGCCCGAAGCAGAGAATATTTCCCCTGTGCTGCATGCCCGGGCACGACGCCAAAAGCCAGTTCAGGAATTCATCTGATGCGTCCGTGAATTCATTCCCTGTTATTTTCTGAAATGCGCTGCGGAGCAAACTCATCCGGTAAAGTTAGCGCTTAGTTCCACGCCCGGCACTTTTCATCCGGCGCCATTCATTGCTCACCATTTGATCTTGCCCGGAACGGGGCATTGCCCGTCATTTGTCAATCACTAATTCGCCGGAATATTCTTGTAATTTCGCTGGAAATTTTTCAACCGTTTTATGATTTCAAAACCGATCATTTCAGGAATACAACAGGTGGGCATCGGCATTCCCGATGTGCACGCCGCGTTCAAATGGTACCGCCGGCATTTCGGAATGGATGTTCCTGTTTTCGAAGAAGCGGCGGAAGCGAACCTCATGCTTCCGTACACCGGCGGGAAAGGCCACAGCCGCCACGCGATCCTCGCCATCAACATGAAAGGCGGAGGCGGTTTTGAGATCTGGCAGTACACGAGCCGCACGCCTGTTCCGGTTCCGTTCGAGATACAGCTCGGCGACATCGGTCACTTCGTCACACGCATGAAATCGTCCGACGTGAAAGGCTCGTATGAATTCCTGGAAAGCAAAGGCGCGGAAATTCTCAACGGACTTACTTCATCGCCCGACGGCGCACCGAACTTTTTCGTGCGCGATCCGTGGGGAAATATTTTCGAGATCGTTCCCGGCGACGACTGGTTCGCGAAAGGGAAACAACTCACAGGCGGACCTGCAGGCGCGCTGCTCGGTGTTACGGACATGGAACGCTCGGTGAAATTCTACGGCGAGATCCTCGGTTACGATACGGTTGTCTACGACAAGACCGGCGTATTCGATGATCTCAAATGCCTGCCCGGCGGAAATGCAGAAGTGCGTCGCGTGCTGCTGAAGCATTCGAAACCGAGAGCGGGCGCTTTCTCGCGTTTGCTCGGGTCGAGCCGGATCGAGCTGGTGAAAGTGAACGGGCGCACACCGCGTAAAATTTTCGAGGGAAGATGGTGGGGCGACCGCGGCTTCATTCACCTCTGCTTCGACATCGTAGGCATGCAGGAAATGAAGAAGCTATGCGAATCGAAAGGACACCCGTTCACCGTCGACAGCGCGAACAGCTTCGACATGGGCGAAGCGGCGGGCCATTTCAGCTACATCGAAGATCCCGACGGGACGCTCATCGAATTCGTGGAAACACACAAAGTTCCCGTGCTGAAAAAATTAGGCTGGTACCTCAATCTCAAAAAACGCCCGGCCGATAAGCCGCTCCCCGACTGGATGCTGAAGAGCATGGGGCTGAACAGGGTGAAGGATTAAACGGGTTCATGGAGTTTTTCGTTTCGCGTTTGTCGCCGGACGTTTTCGGTTCTCAACTAAGCCAGCTTTAAACTTTCAAACCTTTCAACTCTTCCCCTTCCCTTTCGATTTCCGAACGCATTTCCGCGAGGTCCTTTCTTTCGTTCGCGGGAAGATTTGAATACCGGATCCTGCCGAAGAGTTTTTTCAGCCGCACGGAATTCCATTGCGCGATCATGCCGCAGGCTGGCACGGCGATCATGAATGCTCCCAGCACGTACCAGTTGCGGAACACAAGCGCAACGACAAGACTTTGCAGCAGCCAGTAAAACTGCCAGAGGTAAACGGCGATCGTGCCGTTGACAGAAGCGCTCCACTCGATGTTCTTCACGATCTTTTTCTGGATGAGCCAGGGGATTTTGTACGGAACATAATTCGTGATCACGCCGAAGAGCCAGAACGGAAGCGTGAGCAGCGCCAGCAGGACGCCGGCGATTATTCCACCCGTTCTTTTCGTGTCGGTCACGAGCCAGTCGCGGAGGCGTAGCTCTTCCAGCTTTGAAAAATACGTTTGCGCTTTATCACGCAGGGCGGCGATCTTTTCCGGCTCGCGTTTTGTCGTTTCATTCACGAAATGCGCAATGGCTTTCGACGTGTGATACGTGTCGGCCTGGTTGCGCGGATCACCGTATTTCTCCACCGTCCATTTCCGCATGAACATTTCCTCCAGCTGCGCGACAAGCTCATCGTTCTCTTTGTGTTCAATGATCACGAGCTGTTCCCGCATGCGGTCTTCAAGATCGCGGGTGAACTGGTTCATCGCGCGCGCCGGGCTTTCGCGGTACAGCGCTTCGTAATCTTTCACTGCAAACGGTTCGCCCAGGCTGATGTAAAGCGGCTTGCGGAATTTCCAGGGCGTGGAGGAATAATTAATTCCGGCCGGGATGATCGTGAGGTTGAGGTTGAAATTATTCTTCGCTTCCGATCCGAGCGCGATCCGGGCGGTTCCTTTCTTCAGCTTGCGCAGGCGCCGTTCCTGCACGCAAAGTCCTTCGGAAAAAATCAGAATGGCTTTGTTCTCCTCGAGCATCGCGGAGCACTTATCGAACGTCTCGTCGTTCTTCGAAAGATTTTCCGCGCCTTCCAGCAGTCGGTAAATGGGAATGATGCCGATGAAGGACAAAAATTTCGCGAGCGCTTTTTTCCGGAACACATCCGACCGGGCGAGGAACCACGTGCGCCTCTTCACGGCAGAACCGAGCATGAGCGCATCCATGAACGCGTTCGGGTGGTTCGAGCAGAAAATAACGGGGCGGTCCGTGGGAATACGCTCCATTCCGCTCGTGTGTCTGCGGGGCGAAAAGCGGTAGAAATAAAAAAGCAGGGTATTGAACGATATCCAGAGGTAACGGTAAAAAACGTAGCCGAGAATGCGCATAACGAAGTGCCAAAGATAACGAGGCGGATGAGAATGTGCGGGATCGGGTGATCACCGTCGGAAAGCCCGGGAGTTGGAAAGTTGAAAAGCGGGAAAGCGGGGGCCGGGCGTTCGTGCCAATTCCGTAAATTTAGTTGCCACATAAAAACCTCCTTCCATGAAATTCCGTCTTTTGCTGCTTGCGTTGCTGCCGGCAGCGTTCATCCATGCGCAGAAATTCCTGCAGCGGCCTTCGAACGGTCCCGTTACTTTCACACAGCTGCAGAAGCAATTCGACGATTATAAAAAATCGGGCAGCCTGAAATCCGAAAAAGGATGGAAATATTTCGCGCGATGGGAAGAGGACATGCTCATGCACACGAACGGGCGCGGTGAAAAATGCGATCCTACGGATTACATCAATGCCGCGATCGACATGGCCAACCAGAAACAGGCGGCTTCTTCCTCGCAGATGGCAACGTCGGCGTGGTACCCGGTCGGACCGAATTACCTTCCCGGCAATGAAACCGGCTACATGGAAAATGGCGTCGGGCGCATCAACTGCATCGCGTTCCATCCGACGAATCCTTCGGAATATTTCATCGGCGTGGCGCAGGGCGGCGTGTGGAAAACGACGAACAACGGCGCAAGCTGGACACCGCTCACCGACAACCTTCCCATTCTCCGCATCAGCGATATCGCCATCGATCCGGCCGATCCCGACAACACGATGTACATTTCCGTCTGCGATTTCGAATACATCGGGTTCGGACTTTACCTCAACGGCAACAAGCGCAACACGCATTACGGTCTCGGCGTTTACAAAACAACCGACGGCGGTGCGACGTGGCAACCCACCGGCCTCACATTCCAGCTCACTGACGGAGACGCTTCGCTCATCCGCCGCGTCATCGTCGATCCGAACAACAGCAACATCATCCTCGCGTGCGGCGTGAGTGGCATGTACAGGTCGACGGACGCCGGCGCAACGTGGACGCACGAGAACAACAACCTTTACTGGGACCTGCAGGAAGATCCTGTTTCGCCGAACATCGTTTACGCTGCCACCGGCTGGGTGATGACAGCGAACGACGGCGCAGCGGGCATTTACAAATCGACCGATTTCGGACAAACGTGGGCGCCGCTGAATTCACTTATTCCCTCAACCGGTGTCGTGCAGCGCGTGAAGCTCGCGATCGCTCCTTCCGATCCGAATTACGTTTACGCGCTTACCGTCGATACGCAGAATGGATTGTACGGCGTTTACAAATCAACGAACGCGGGCATCACGTGGACGTACATCAATCCCGGCGTGAACATTCTTGAAGCCGGCGACGGAACATCGTCCGGCGGGCAGGGTAATTACGATCTCGGTTTCACCGTAAATGCAACGGACAAAAACATTCTTTACACCGGTGGTGTGAACCTGTGGAGCTCTTCCGACGGAGGGAACACATTCGATCCGGTCAGCCACTGGACGTTGTTCTACGGTCCCACGCTGCACGGCGACATCCATTTCATCGAGCGGCAGCCGTCGACAGGAAACATGTTCGTCTGCAGCGACGGAGGAATTTACCGGACAACGAATATCCAGTCGCAGACATGGCTCGATGCGAACAACGGAAACCCGTGGCCGACGCAATGGACGAACATCAGCAACGGGTTAACGATCACTTCTTTTTACCGCTTGTCGAGCTCGCGCAATGCAGCGGGACGACTGGTCGCGGGCGCGCAGGACAACGCCACGTTCTATTATGACAACGGCGTATGGAACACGATCTTCGGCGGCGACGGCATGGACAATTACCTCGATCCCGCCAATGACGACATGGTAATGGGATCGAGCCAGTACGGTAATTTCTATCTCTCGCTGGACGACGGCATGAACGACTGGGGCACGACACCGAATATCAATTCTGAAAATGCCGAATGGACATCGCCGCTGGTTGCGGATTACAACAACAACGGAACGTTGTACGCCGGTTTTGAGAATGTCGTCAAATCCGTCGACGGCGGATTCACCTGGAACCAGATCTCGAATTTCGGGTACGTGAATTACCCGGCGGAAATTGTCGCGCTGGCGGTTTCGAATTCGAACCCGAACACCTTGTACGCCGGCAAGCGCGTGCGTTACGAATACGGCGAGCCGGGCGCTGTTTACAAAACAACGAACGGGGGCGGAAGCTGGACGAACGTTACGGCCGGGCTTCCCGATTCGCTGTATTACACCAGCATCGAGATCAGCGAGAATGACGCGAACACCGCGTACGTCGCGATGGCCGGGCTGAGCGCGGGCAATAAAGTTTTCCGCACGATCGACGGGGGCAGCACGTGGCAGAATATTTCCTGGAACCTGCCGAACATTCCCGTGAACTGCGTGAAATATATTCCGGGCACGGGCACGGTGATGATCGCCACCGACCTCGGCGTCTACATGCTCGACAACATCAACAACCAGTGGGTGTCGCGCAGCACCGGGCTTCCCAATGTCATCACAACCGACATTGACTTCGACGTTACGCTGAATAAAATTTACGTGAGCACCTTCGGCCGCGGCATCTGGGCAACAGACCTCGACGTATTTACTTCTTCGCTGAATGTGCAGCAGCCGGAGCTTTCGCTGAATCTTTTCCCTTCACCGAACAACGGCACGTTCACGATCACCGTTCCGCCGGCCAGCAATGAAACCTTGTCGCTCGACGTGATCGACATTTCGGGCAAGACCGTCCACTCCGAAGAATTATCCGGGCAAAGCAGCTACACGATCTCGCTGGATGTTCCTTCCGGGATGTATTTTGCGAAAGTGCGCGGAAAAACATTGAGCGGCGTGAAGAGTTTCGTGGTGCAGTGATGATTTTATTTCACAAAATCGAACCGCTGCTGTTTAGTTCTCTGGCTACATTCGATCTTTCTACCAGTTACAGGAGCACCTGCCGATTTCTCGAGTTCGAAGCGCACTTCGAAACTCACATGGTTTGATTCGTGATAGTTCGATGGATCGGACCTAAAAATAACGGTACCATCGCTTGCATTAAGATAAACTTCACCATCATAGTCAAAACTCTGAATGTCGAACATGTAGTTTTCCAGGATACCATTATTTCCTTTGAGGTAAACACCCAGCGTTTCTCCATCCAGTGTCAAACGCGAAAGTTTGTTTTCCACAACTCCCGAAGCGCCGAACGGTTCATCATTGTTTTTTATCCGCGCGTCTTTTTTTGTGACACCGGTTCACTACACTT
>DASTSF010000595.1:0-2753 GCA_035760825.1 Bacteroidia bacterium | reverse complement strand
CACGATGTCGGGTTCGTCTGCCAATATTTTTGCAAAACGCGTTTTGCAGGTCAGCGGCGATTATTTCATCCTGTTCGATTATAACAATGGCACAGACCGTTTCGCCGTGCTGCGTTATAACATAACGACCGGCATTGTGTGGGCGCGGGATTTTTCCGGTTCACTGAGCAATGGAGGGCAGAATACCGTGGATATGGACTATGACGGATCATCGTACCTGTATATTCTCGGTGATGTGCCGGATAATTCAAGCGAGAATCTCTGGGTGGCGAAAATGGACCTGAACGGAAACCTTACGTGGTATTATGAATATCCTGAAGCAGGCGATACCGCTAACGAAGTGGCATGGAACATTCATTACCAGAATGATTCCGGCATTTACATCGGGGCGACGACCTCGCCGGGAGGAACGGATGTGGCAGGGCTCGTTGTCGTGATCAACAACTCCGGCGCTGTGCTGAATGCCGAAAAGATCCGCGCCTATCCTTTCCCGGCAAGTCCGCAGCCGCTTACGGACCGCCTTTACGTCAAGGCGGATAATTCCCATGTATATGTCGTCGAGCAGATCGTGAGATCGGGGACGCCGTATCATTTATTCCTCGCGCACCTGAACACATCCCTCGCTATTACGAAATGCGCTACGTATGATTCGCCCAATTTCTGGCTGCATCCCGAATTCCGGCTCATCAACGGAGATATTGTGCTGAGCGGACAATACTATCCGCTGAGCTCAGGTAACCAAAGCTATATCAACCAGTTCTTCAATGCATCGACACTTTCCTTCAATAACGCGGCACGTTATTACATGACGGTGACCAACGGGTCCGAGATCACGCTCAGCTATGATCCGTCGAACTACAACATCTTCAACACAGCGAATGTCGGCAGCAGCACAGGTTCCATTTATCGCATTAAGGCGCATGCAGCGACCGGTGTCACGCAGTGCGACAGCACGTTTGCCGCGGATTCTCTTGCCACCGACACGGAACTGATCAGCTTCAGCCTGGACATCGACACCACCGGCGCGCTCGACACGCTCAAAATGAAACCGCTTTCACTGACCACAACCGACACGCTAATCTGTGATACAGGCAGCAGCGCAAGAATGATGCACCTGCCCGAAGCTGCAGATGTTCCGCCGGCCGGCGTTTACCCGGTTCCGTTCGACCGGCAGCTTTACGTCCGTCCGGGAGGAAGCGGCGCGCTATACGCAGAACTGTACAGTATAGACGGCAGGTTGCTGCAGCGGCAGCAATTCGACGGAAAAGACGAGGCCATTCTTTCAGGAGACGGGCTGGACGGAGGAATTTACATTCTCAACATTATCTATGATTCCGGAAGAACGGAAACGCATAAAGTCATAAGACAATAAGTTCAGCCGCGGAATGCAAAAACAAAAAAGGACGCGATTTCGCGTCCTTTTTGTTTTGTCAGAAAACAGTCAGGATACCTGTGCCGTTTCTTTTTTCAGGCTTCTGCCCGGGTAGACTTTCAGCGCTGCATCGAGGCATTCCATCGCATTCTTCAGATCATGCGTGTTCAGCACGTAAGCGATGCGCACTTCATCGGCTCCTGCGCCGGGCGTGGAATAAAAGCCGGTGGCGGGCGCGAGCATCACCGTCTGGCCGTTGTGGCTGAACGATTCGAGGAGCCACTGGCAGAATTTGTCGGCATTGTCGATCGGCAAACGTGCGATGCAATAAAACGCGCCGCTCGGTTTGGGGCAGAAAGCGCCTTCCATTTTGTTGATCGCGTCGATGACAAAATCCCGTCGCGCCGTATATTCTTTCGTCACCGCATCGAAATACGATTGCGGCGTTTCCAGCGCAGCTTCCGCACCGATCTGCCCGAACGTCGGCGGACTCAGCCGCGCCTGCGCGAATTTCAGCGCGGCCGCCATCACGTCCTTATTCTTCGAGATCATCGCGCCGATGCGTGCGCCGCAGGCGCTGTAGCGCTTGGAAATGGAATCGAGCAGCACGACGTTGTGCTCAATGCCGGAAAGATGCATGACCGACGTGTATTTTTTTCCGTCGTAACAGAACTCGCGGTACACTTCATCGGAAAGAAGGAAGAGGTCGTATTTTTTCACGAGCGTTTTCAGCGCTTCGAGCTCGTCTTTCGTGTAGAGATAACCCGTAGGGTTGCCGGGATTGCAGATCATGATGCCGCGCGTTTTCGGCGTGATCATCTTTTCGAAATCCGCGATGGGCGGAAGCGCAAACCCGGTTTCGATATAGGAGCGGATCGGTTTCACCACGAGATCGGCTGCGCAGGAAAACCCGTTGTAGTTGGCGTAAAACGGTTCCGGGATAATGATCTCGTCGCCGGGGTTGAAGCAGGTCATCATCGCGATCTCGATCGCTTCGGATCCGCCGGTGGTGATAATGATGTCTTCGGTTTCAACCGGCATATCGAATTTGCGGTAATAGGCCGCGAGCTTGCGGCGGTAGCTTTCGAAACCGGCCGAATGCGAATACTCGATCACTTTCAGGCCGGAATTCTTTATTGCATTCAGCATCACTTCCGGCGTTTCGATGTCGGGCTGGCCGATGTTGAGGTGATAGATCTTCCGACCTTCTTTTTTCGCTTTTTCCGCGAACGGAACGAGCTTCCGGATCGGTGACTGCGGCATGTTTTCCGCCTTGCGGGAAATGTGTGGCATGTTGCGTGATTGAGAAAGTAAATGTCGCAATTTTTGACGAACGCAATTGCTGCTTTGCCGCGCAGGTGATGCAGGTCAGCCCCGGGCG
>DASTSF010000594.1:0-4255 GCA_035760825.1 Bacteroidia bacterium | reverse complement strand
AGCGCCCGGGTCGCAGTTCGTGGTGGGCATCATTGCCGATAAAACCACGGATGATCTCAAGCTGCTTTACACGGAAGTTGCATTTGACGGCGCGAACACCACTTCCCTTGTTTCCCGCGTCTGGCTGGCGCCGGACGAGCGCAGCCACTTCGAGCGCGACATCACCGTTACGCTGCGCAGCCAGGCCGGGACGGAGCGCTGGGTCTTCAACGTCAACGACGCCAACGGCAGGATTTCGAAGAAGGAAATACGTGTGACGGTGCAGTAACTTGCCTTTCGCCTGTTTCGTGATTATCTTTGTATTTCTTGAAACCCGAGCATAAATACCGGATCGTCGCCCTGCTTCTCGCAGGGATTGTTTTCATGAGCAGCAGCGGCTTCCTGCTGCTGGCGTTCCTGCAGACCGGTATTCACCGCATGTATGAATATTCCCGTATCGGCAGCGAGCCTTCGCGCACGTTGTGCCTGGGCACGCAGGAATTCAAATCGCTCGGATGGATAGGCGAGGAGGATTTCATTTACAAAGGAAAAGTCTACGACATGCAGTCTGTTTCCTGTGCAAACGGAAAGATCCTCGTGAAATGTTCTCCTGACAACGAAGAAACCGGCATCCGCAAATGTGTCGCGCAGAACCTCGGCGCCGACAACAGCTCTTCACAGCAAAAGCTTCCTGTAAAGGATTTTTTCAAGATCATTCCTCTCTTTCCGGTTACGGGTGAAACAGGTACCACGGCTGTTGCCGTCGTTACCGGGTTTTCCTACGCTCCCGTTGAGCTGGTGCAGCTTCACGGCGCTTATACCGGCATTGCAGTTCCTCCCCCGGACGCTGCGTAACGCATTTCCTCTTTCTTTCCTGAAAGTCTTTCGTTCCGGGCCATAAAAGGCGGATGCCCGGGCGTGTTTCGTGTATTTCCGTCTTCCTTTCTTTTAAACTTTCCAAAAACCAGACAATGAAAAAGTACATTCTTGCGGGCTTTATCGCCTTTGCTGCTATTGCATTTACGGCTTCCTCCTGTAAAAAATACGAGGACGGCCCTGCGATCAGCCTCCTGACCAAAAAAATGCGCCTGTGCAACGACTGGGTCGTCGACAAATACCTGGAGAACGGGACCGATGAAACGAACGGAACCGACATGACCTCGTTCATGCAGTCGGTCATTACCGAATGGTCCATCAAAAAAGACAACAGCTACACCATCACGGGCGCCGGTTCTGAAAGCGGCACCTGGTCGCTCGGCGAAGACAAGGACGATGTAACGTTCACGCCTTCGAGCGGAACAGCAAGAACCTTCCGGATTCTTATGCTGAAGTCGAAAGAGCTGCGTCTCCGCCAGACGAATACCAACGGAACCTACAATTACCTTTTCCTCAAGCAGAAATAATCCGGGAAGTGGCGTGAAATTGTCTTCACGCCACTTCCTTTTCAAAATGAAAAATCCAAAACTTAAACGTCTTGCTCTTTCTGTTGTGTTCTGCATGACGGGGATGCTGCTTCATGCCCAGCTGCATACGCTGAAAGGAAAAGTCACCGATAAGACGACGGGACTTCCTGTGCCGTACACGTCGGTCTATCTTCCCGATCTCACGCGCGGAACGACTGCCGACATCAACGGCGATTTTACGCTGGCCGGCCTTCCCGGCAATTTTCAGCGGATCACGTTGTCGAGCCTCGGCTACGAAGCGTATGCAACCACTGTTTTCTTCACGGATTCCGTTACGTCGTTTACGTTCACGCTTGATCCCGGGAACAACGAAATGGAGGAAGTCGTCGTGGTCGGTACGCAGTCGAATGCGAAGAACCAGTCTGCGACAACCGTGACCACGCTCAACCAGCACGCCATGCGCAGCCGCGGCGCGCTCAGCATCAGCGATGCAGTGGCGAAGCTACCCGGCGTAACGCAGCTCACCACGGGCGCGGGAATTTCGAAACCCGTTATCCGCGGACTGTACGGCAACCGCATCCAGACGGTGGTGATGGGTATGCGTTTCGACAACCAGCAGTGGCAGGACGAGCATGGGCTCGGCATACAGGACATCGGCGTCGACCGCGTGGAAGTGATCAAAGGTCCGGCCGCGCTCATGTACGGTTCGGAAGCGATGGGCGGCGTCATCAACATCATTGAAGAAAAACCGGCCGACGTCGATTCGCTGCGCGGTGATGCTTCCCTGCGTTTGTTCAGCAACACGTTCGGAACAGGGCTCGATGCCGGCGTGAAAAAATCCACCGCTTCCCATTGGTGGCGCGTCCGTCTCGGTTATGAATCGCAGGCGGATTACAGCGACGGCCACAACAAGCGGATACTGAATTCGCGTTTCGACGGCTACGTTGCAAAAGCGACGTACGGCTTCACACGCAGGAACTGGGTGTGCGCGAACAATTATCTTTTTTCCAAAAGCGATTTCGGCTTCATCATGGACACGGCAAATGCGCTCGTGAGCGATGCACGCGTGAGCCGGGATTTTTCGATGCCGCATCACACCGTTTACATCAATCTGTTCACCACGCAGAACACGTGGTTCGGCAACAACGGGAATATTTTCCGCATCATCGGCGGGGCGCACGTCAACCGCCGGATGGAGCAGGAGGGCGGTAACCAGATCTCGCTCGACATGCAGCTGATCACCGTCGCGCTTCATGCGCAGTATGAAAAACATTTTTCGGATTCGCTTTCGCTCGTCACCGGCATACAGTCGCAATACCAGGACAACAAGAACTTCGGCGTGCGCATTATCGTTCCGGATGCGAACCTCGCGGAAGGCTCCTACTACGCCTACCTGAAACGTGTCGGGAAAATTGCGGCGATCGAGGCAGGACTTCGTTTCGACACGCGTTACATCCGGACGTTTTCCACGGGCGGACTCGACACCGGTTTCTACGGCATTCCGCTCATCAATAAATTGTACACGGCGGTGAATGGTTCTGTCGGAAGCTGTTTCCGCGTCTCCGAAGAATTTCACATCCGCGCGAACATCACCAGCGGTTACCGCACACCGAACCTTGCCGAGCTTTCCTCGAACGGGGTTCATGAAGGAACGCTGCGTTACGAGATCGGCAACGCGAACATGAAGATCGAGCAGAACGTTTGCGGCGATCTCGGGCTCACATTCGAAAAAAAGGATTTCGAGTTCACGGCTTCCGCGTATTACAACCGCTTCCTCAATTACATTTACCTTACACCGACGGATGGAGACTGGTATGGTTTCCGCATTTACCGTTTTGTACAGACGAACGCCACGCTGCGCGGGGGAGAAACGAGTGTCGACTGGTCGCCTTCGTTCGCGGAATGGCTCGATGTTTCTGCGGCGTACATGATGATCCGCGCAACCACGGATGAAGGAAATTACCTTCCGTTCATTCCCGCCGACCGCATCGACGGATCGGTGAAGTTCGAGCTCGGTGATCACGGAAAATGGAATGACGTTTATCTCCGGCTGGGAACGCAATATTGTTTCCCGCAGGATCACCCGGCGCAGTTCGAAACAGCTACGTCGGATTACATGCTGTTCGACGCAGGAGCGGGAACCGTGCTGAAGCTGAAAGGCGGGAACAGCTTCACCATGGATATCGTGGGCAACAACCTGCTGAACAAAGTGTATTACGATCACCTCTCCCGTTTCAAGGATTTCGGTATTTACAACATCGGCCGGAACATCAGTCTCAACCTCAGATACGAATGGTAATTGTCTGAAAAAATCCTCCGGAAGCGGAGATAAAATCATGAACATGAAAAATCTCATCTTAATTCTCGCGGTAACGGCCGGGGCCTTCCTGTCCTCCTGCAAAAAGAACAAGGACGCGCACATTCCTCCTGATCTCGAATTCAAAACAGGCGGCAATTACACCAGCGGCGACCGTTCCGTCACGCACGGCGACAGCGTGCTCGTCGGCATCACGATCACGAAAAAGGAGGACGACCTGAAAACGTTCAACATCTCGTATGCCTACGACGGTGCGTCAACGACGACCTCGCATTACAATTACGTCATGACATCGGCGGAATATGGCGGCTATGACCATGATTTCTGGATCGTGACGCGCAACCAGGCCGGAACGGAAAAATGGGTGTTCACTGTCACCGACCGCGACGGGAACCTCGCGCAGAAAGCGATCTCGCTGACGGTTCAATAGAACAAAAAAACGGAGCCGGTTGCTGCTCCGTTCTTTTTTATTCCTTTTTTTTCTGACTTAGTCGTGGTGGAAGAACGCCTGCACGCCGATGAGGAACGTCGTGTTGAAGCTGGTGCTGCCGGGATA
>DASTSF010000593.1:0-4762 GCA_035760825.1 Bacteroidia bacterium | reverse complement strand
GAAAGCGTATAAAAACGGGATGGTAGAATTATGTTATGAAATAAAAAAGCAATAACGACAGAAAGAAAAAACCACCTGTAACACGGATTTTACGGCAGGCAGTTCAGCTCTCCGAACTCATTCACTGCGCCAAACACCAACCGTTAATCAAGCAATTTTAAATCTGCAACCTGCTGCTTAGTTTTTTGGGGATGCGAAGAAGGCCGGGCAAGCTGCCAACCCGCCCCTGCCCGCGATGGAAGCGGCAGCCCGCAGCACGCCACTGGCCTTCGACTCGCGCTCAGGCCGACAGTGGCGTGCGAGGACTACAGCGCACAGCGCGAAACGGCAGCCGGCGACTACAACGCTTTTGCGTAATTTCGTCGTTCGCAAACACCAACGCGTTTTCGCACGATTATGGAATACGATTTCCACTACATAGAACAGAAATGGCAGCAGGCATGGAAAGAGCGCCACACGTACAAAGTTGAGAACGGCGGCCCGAAGCCGAAATGCTACGTGCTCGACATGTTCCCCTACCCTTCCGGCGCCGGGCTGCATGTGGGCCACCCGCTCGGGTACATTGCATCGGACATCGTGGCGCGCTACAAGCGCCTGGCGGGATACAACGTGCTGCACCCGATGGGCTACGACGCGTTCGGGCTGCCGGCGGAACAGTACGCGATACAGACAGGACAGCACCCCGCGAAAACGACGGAAGACAACATAAAACGCTACCGCGAGCAGATGGACAGGATCGGCTTCTCGTTCGACTGGAGCCGGGAGGTGCGCACGAGCGATCCGGGCTATTACAAATGGACGCAGTGGATCTTCCTCAAGCTGTTCGGGTCGTGGTACAACAATGAAAAGAACAAAGCCGAGCCGGTGGAAACGCTGATCGCCGTTTTTGAAAAAGAAGGTTTCAGAGGCGAAGAGCACCGCGTACTGACGGGCGACATCGAGCACGACGTGCAGCCGTTTACCGCGGAACAGTGGAAGAACTTTACGGAAAAAGAAAAAAGTGATGTGCTGATGAATTTCCGTCTCGCCTACCTCGGCGAAGCGTGGGTGAACTGGTGCCCCGCCCTGGGAACCGTCCTCGCGAACGACGAAGTGAAAGACGGCGTTTCGGAACGCGGCGGCTATCCCGTGGAAAGAAAACGCATGCCGCAGTGGAGCATGCGCATCACTTCTTACGCTGACCGTTTGCTGAATGACCTCGATGCGCTCGACTGGACAGAATCGATGAAAGAAGCGCAGCGCAACTGGATCGGGCGCTCTGAAGGAACGAGTTTAAAGTTCCGCGTTCCGCGTCCGGGCGCCGGCCAGGAACAGGCGGACCTGGAAATTGAAGTTTTCACAACCCGCCCCGATACCGTTTTCGGCGTGACGTTCGTAACGCTGGCGCCAGAGCATGAGCTGATCGCGCAGATCACGACGGCGGAGCAGAAAAAAGAAGTGGACGAATACGTGACGATGGCGAAGAACCGCAGCGAGCGCGAGCGCCAGGCGGATGTGAAAAAAGTGACAGGCGCATTCACGGGCGCGTACGCGATCCACCCGTTCACCAATGAAAAAATTCCTGTGTGGACGGGCGACTACGTGCTCGCAGGCTACGGTACAGGCGCAGTGATGGGCGTACCCGCCCACGATTCCCGCGATTTCGCCTTTGCGAAACATTTCGGGCTTCCCATAAAGCAGGTGATCGAAGTGTCCACTGCCGGTCTGAATAAACACAGCTCTGCCGGTTCGAACGAACACAACTCCGCCAGTTCGAACGAACACAATTCTGCCAGTTCGAACGAACACAACTCCGCCAGTTCGAACGAACACAACTCCGCCAGTTCGAACGAACACAACTCTGCCAGTTCGAACGAACACACTTCTGACAGTTCGGATAAACACAACTCTGACAGTTCGGATAAACACCTCTCTGTCAGTTCGAGCGCGAGTCGAGAACAGACAGAGAGCTACGACGCCAAAGAAGGCAAATGCATCAACTCTGGTTTCCTCAACGGTCTCGACGTGAAAGACGCCGTGAAACGCGCGATCGCCGAGATCGAAAAGCGCGGACTCGGAAAAGGGAAAGTGAATTACCGTTTGCGCGATGCGGCTTTCGGAAGGCAGCGCTATTGGGGCGAACCGATACCGGTTTATTACAAGGATGGCATTCCGCATCCGCTGCCGGAGAATGAATTGCCGCTGGTGTTGCCGGAGATCGATAAGTTCCAGCCGACAGAAACGGGCGAGCCGCCGCTGGGCCGCGCGAAAGATTGGAAATACAAAGGGCAATACGAATACGAGCTGACGACAATGCCTGGCTGGGCCGGCAGCAGTTGGTACTACCTGCGCTACATGGATCCGCACAATGCGGATGAATTCGTTTCGAAGGAAGCGGTGGACTACTGGAAGAATGTCGATCTCTACATCGGCGGCGCGGAGCACGCAACCGGGCATTTGCTCTACGTGCGCTTCTGGACAAAATTCTTATTCGACACCGGGAAAATTCCCGTGCAGGAGCCAGCGCAAAAATTAGTGAACCAGGGGATGATACAGGGGGTGAGTGCGTTTGTTTATCGCCTGAATCTTCGAATAATAGATCAACCGACAGACACACAAATTAATTTACCTCCGGTTTTCGTTAGTTGCAATAAGTATAAAATTTTATGCGACAGGACACATCCGGAATATTCTAATGCGTACTCTGAAATAGAAACGGTTTTAAACCAAATTAGTAATGAACTGCAAAGGCAAGGGAAGCTTTGGAGTTTAGATTTATCTGAAAGAATCTTTCTTCCCCCTCTGAACGTGCCTATTGATTTCGTTGAAAATGACATTTTGAATATTCAACTTTTTCATAAGTGGAGGCCCGAATCTCAAAATGCGAAATTTATTCTTGAGAATGGAGAATATATATGTGGGCGTGAAGTCGAAAAAATGTCCAAGTCGAAATACAACGTCGTTACCCCCGACGATATCTGCAACGACTACGGCGCCGACACGCTCCGCCTGTACGAAATGTTCCTCGGTCCGCTGGAGCAATCGAAGCCGTGGAATACGAACGGCATTACGGGCGTGCATGGGTTCCTGAAGCGTTTCTGGCGTTTGTTTGAAAACCCCGGTACCGAAAAAGCGAACGACGCGGAACTGAAAATCCTCAACCGCACGCTGAAAAAAGTGAAGGACGATATCGAGCGCATGTCGTTCAACACGTGCGTGAGCCAGTTCATGATCGCGGTGAACGAGCTGACGGATTTGAAATGCAGCAAGCGCGCGATCCTTGAACCACTCGTGATCGCATTGTCTCCGTTCGCGCCGCACATCGCGGAAGAACTGTGGGAAAAACTGGGACATTCGGAAAGCGTCACGAAAGCGGAATTCCCGGCAATCGATGAAAAATACCTTGTCGACGACACGTTCGATTACCCGGTGCAGGTGAACGGCAAGGTGCGTTTTACTTTCACCGCATCACTGCAGAAACAGCCGAAGGAGATCGAGAGCGAAGTGCTTTCCACCGACGAAGCAAAAAAATGGCTGGAAGGAAAAACGCCGAAGAAAGTGATCGTCGTTCCGAAACGTATTGTGAATATCGTGGTTTGAACTTTTGCCGCTCGTCCTCGATACGCGTCTTCGACGCACTCGGACTGACGCGGCAAAATCACTCCACCCAAACCAGGCTTCCTTCGGAACAATTCCTGCAGATATCGATCTCTTTCCGGTCGTGAAGTATAGCCGCGCGGAATTTCCGGTACGGTTCGCTGAACCAGATCTTTTCCATTGAAAAATTCTTCAGCGTGCCCATGCGGTGCGCCGCGTCTTTATCGAAGCAGCAGGGCACCACGCTTCCGTCCCACGTGATCACGCAGGAATGCCACATCTTCCAGCAGCCGTTCTCCATTTTGTTCTTCACCACCCAGCTGCCGTCGTTCATCTGCTTATAGCGCGAATATTTTTCCTCGCGCGGGATCAGCTCGTTGCCATGCTCGAACTCGTATACCTGCGCTGTTTTGTACAGCACCTCATCGACGCCGAGCTTTTCCGCAAGAATTTTCACGTCCTTCACCTGGTGCTCGTTCGGGCGAACCACAAGAAACTGGAACACGATGTGCGGCGTGGAAGACCGGAGCTCTTTTTTCCATTTCACGATGTTCTTCGTTCCTTCGATCACTTTCGACAGCTTCCCGCCGATACGGTACGAGCGATAGGTTTCTTCCGTCGTCCCGTCAATGGAAATGATGAGCCTGTCGAGGCCGGATTCCACGGTCCGCTTCGCCGTTTCGTCGTCGAGAAAATGTGCATTGGTGGATGTGGACGTGTAGATCCTCTTCTGCGCTGCGTACTTCACCATTTCGGTGAACTGCGGGTTGAGGTACGGCTCGCCCTGGAAATAGAACGTGAGGTACGAAACATGCGGCGCGATCCCGTCGATCATTTTGCGGAAGAATTTTTCTTCCAGCATTCCCACCGGGCGCGAGAAGCTGCGCAGTCCGCTCGGGCATTCGGGGCAACGCAGGTTGCACGATGTCGTCGGTTCGATGGAAACGCTTGCGGGAAGTCCCCACTGCACGGGCTTTTTCGTGATGCGTGAATACCGGTAGCTGCTCCACAGCTTCACCGCGTTCCATGCGCGGGCGGGCGTGAATGAGCGTACGAGGATCCTGAAGCCGGTGCTCATTGTTCTTTAAAGTTACGCTTTTCCCTGCCCGGGGATTTACTTCACCGTTATGTTGCGCACGAACTGGGGATTATTCACCGAGGTAACGCGCATTTCGGAATACAGGAA
>DASTSF010000592.1:0-13780 GCA_035760825.1 Bacteroidia bacterium | reverse complement strand
GGAGGATCACATATCGTGCTTGGCTCGTTAATCTGCTGTAATTCAGTTTGTTAAATGAGCTAACTGATTTTAATTCCGATCCGAGAAGTTTTTTTTGTTATTTTGTAAATTAAATTGACCTGCAGGCAATTGGATATGGCAAACATCTATCGGATCACTCCGGGGCCTGCGCAATGCATGTATCAATGAAAAGGATCGCAGTATTCATATTCCTGCTTTCTGTGCGTGTGTATTCATTCGCACAGAACGATACTGCTGTCAATGCTCCGATGGAGATCACGCCCCAGCAATGGGACCAGCTCAAGGCGGAAGGCAAGCTGAACACGGGCCTTTACGTGATGAAGCAGGGCCAGGATCCCCAGCCGCTGAAGACGATTGTTCAGCCTCCGTCCACGAACCCGCAGACTGTTCCTGCCAACTGCAACTGCATGATCCCGATCGATGCGACTTTCCAGGTGGTGCCTTTCCAGTTCGGAACGGCGCCGGATTACCGGAATGACGACGGATCATCGCCGGTGATCAATCTTCCGTTCGTTTTCTGCTTTTATGGAAACGTGCAGTCGCAGGTATACATCAACAACAATGGAAATATTTCGTTCGGTTCTCCGTACGGAACGTTTTCCGCCAGTGCATTTCCCAGCAGTTTTTACACGATGATCGCGCCCTTCTGGGCGGATGTCGATACGCGTAACCTGACGAGCGGCATCGTTTATTACAAAGTGACGCCGACGGCGCTGATCGTGCACTGGCAGAACGTGGGATATTATTCGCAGCACGTGGATAAGCTGAACGATTTTCAGCTGATCATCACGGATGGAACGGATCCGCTGCTGCCCCCGGGAAGCAACTGCGGTTTTTGTTACGGCGATATGCAGTGGACCACGGGTGACGCTTCCGGCGGCTCCAACGGTTTCGGCGGTACGGCAGCGACGGTCGGTGCGAATATGGGCGATGGTGTGAACTACATCCAGATCGGGACATTTGACCAGGCAGGTACGACGTACAACGGGCCGTTCGGTCCCCCGAGCCAGATCAGCTGGCTGGACAACAAGCAGTTTTTCCTCGACGTGTGCAGCACGGGCGGGGGCGGAAATCTTCCCCCGATCATGAACGCGGCGCTGGTATGCGATACGCTCACGCTCTGCGTCGGTGATACGCTTCCCATTACGGCGCAATTCCTTTCACCTGAAAATAACCAGACGACGACGATCACTGCGAGCACCCCCGGAACCGGGCTCACCACGTTGGTGAGCACACCCGGAAACCCGGCCAGCTTCAACGCAATTTTTGTGGGCATGACCTCGAACATCGGGTTGAATACCGTGACATTATCCGGTACCGACAATGGAACGCCGCCGCAGACAACGAACGGAAATGTTCTCATCAACGTCATTGCGGGACCGACAGCTTCCTTCACAAGCGCGGGCGTGTGTCCCGGCCTGCCGATGCAGTTCAACGACGCATCGACGACCGTGAACGGGCCGATCACTTCCTATCACTGGGATTTCGGGTTGCCTGCGCAGACGAACGACACATCGGATATCCAGTCGCCGCAATGGGTGTACAACACACCCGGAGCATATCCTGTTACGCTTACCGTTATTGATTCGCTGGGCTGCAAAGACACCGCGATCGTCAATGCGCAAGTGTTCTATTTGCCGCAGGTGCAGTTCTCGGGCGGACCGCTCATTGGCTGCGCACCGCTTTGTGTCGATCTGGCGGACCAGTCGACGGTGCAGAACAGTGTTCCTGCGCACTGGAACTGGCAATATCCTGACGGCGGCAGCGACACGATCCCGGATCCGAACCATTGTTTCGCGAACCAGGGTGATTATTCCGTCGTGCTGACCGTGACGTCGCAGCAGGGGTGTTCGTATACGGATTCCATTCACAATTACATTCACGTTATTCCCGGGCCGCAGGCTGCGTTCTCACTTACACCGCAACCGGCAACGATGTCGGATCCCACGATTTATTTTACCGATCAGTCGACGGCCGGTCCGCAGGAATGGTATTGGGATTTCGGTGTGAGCGGAGCTAACTCGACTTCGCAGAATCCGAATTACGTTTATCCTGATACAGGTTCGTACAATGTCATGCTCGTTGTTTCTGCTGCAGGCGGCGCCTGTCCCGATACGGCATGGGCCACGCTGACGATTTCTCCCGAGCTTCTCATCTGGATCCCGAATGCATTCACGCCGAACGGGAACGACCGCAACGATGTATTCACGCCGGTGTTCAGCGACGTTACTTATGTCAATCAATACGACTTCATGGTTTTCGACCGCTGGGGCAACCTTGTGTTCCATTCGCAGGATCCGTACAAGGGATGGGACGGCCGGCTCAATGACCAGTACGTGATGTCGGATACGTATGTCTACAAAATTTTTGTCGGCGGCATTGACGGCACTACGCACAGTTATATCGGATCTGTCAGCGTTATACGGTAGCAGGCGAAATTGTATTGCGTAACTTTGAGTTCCCCGTTACGTTATATAATAAAGTGATCCAACCAATGAATGCATTACGGCGGATAATTCTTCCAGTCATTCCCGTTTTCCTGTTCACATTTCTGCATGCCCAGTCCCCGGTCAGAATACAAGGCTCGGGTAATCCTGAATATGAAAAGCTCAAAGAAAGCGGGCAGCTTCCGAAAGCGCCGCTGCTGATCGTGAATGGCGATACTTCGTCCATGCCCGTACAGCCGAGGATCGAACCGGCGGACCCGCAATCGAGCGTTCTCTGCAATTGCATGATCCCGATCGATGCGTCGTTCCAGGTTGTGCCGTTCCAGTTTGCCACCGGTCCCGATTACCGCAACGATGACGGTTCCTCTGCACAGATTACGCTGCCGTTCAATTTCTGCTTTTACGGGCAGTCGATGAACAGCTGCTTCATCAACAACAACGGGAATATTTCGTTCCTCACTTCGTACGGAACGTTTACCGCCAATTCATTTCCCGATCCGGGTTTCGTGATGATCGCGCCTTTCTGGGGCGATGTCGATACGCGCAACGCGCAGAGCGGGCTCGTGTATTACAAGGTGACGCCGACATACATGGTGGTCCGCTGGAAAACGGTGGGTTATTTCAACGCGTACGCCGATAAGGTGAATGATTTCCAGCTCATCATTACCGACGGGAGCGACCCGATCCTTCCCTCCGGGAACAATGTGAATTTCTGCTACGGCGATATGCAATGGACGACGGGAGATGCTTCCGGCGGATCAGGTGGTTTCGGCGGCTCGCCGGCGACAGTGGGCGTGAATCGCGGGAACGGAACGGATTATATCCAGATCGGGCAGTTCGATTCGCCCGGGACAAATTACGACGGTCCCTTCGGCAATCCCGACCAGGTGAGCTGGCTCGACAACCAGACATTTTATTTTAACGTCTGCAATAACGGAAGCGGGAACAACCTTCCGCCGATCATCAACTCTGCCGATGTATGCGATACGATCGTTCTCTGCATCGGTGATACGACCAGCATTTCCGCCACCTTCCTTTCGCCCGAGAACGGTCAGAATACAACGGCAACGATCACTTCGTCCGTGCAGGGACTTACCGTCACTTCGAACACTTCGGGAAATCCTGCCGTGATCACCGCGCTGCTCATTGCCAACGCAGCGAACGCCGGTTACAACACGATCACGATCACCGGAACGGACAACGGCTCGCCGCCTGCGGCCACGTCGGCGAATGTGATCGTCGATATCATTTCCACACCGGCGGTCAGCTTCACGATGAACCCGCCACCGGTTCAGCCGATGGGCGTCAACGTCCAGTTCACCGACAACACACCCGGCGCGACCAGCTGGCTGTGGGATTTCGGTGACGGACAAACATCAGTGCTGCAGAATCCCACGCATACGTATGCGCATGATTCGCTGTACACGGTAACGCTGACGGTGACGGTGGGAAGCGGCTGCACGGCGTCGCTTACGCAGCTTTATCTCGTCCAGACGGATATTCCCGTCATCGCCCCGAACGTCGTCACGCCGAACGGAGACGGAAAGAACGATGCGCTCGTGTTCACGAACCTGCAGAGACATCCGGATTCGGATCTCATTGTTTACAACCGCTGGGGAAATATCATTTACCAGCATGCGAATTACCAGAACGACTGGATCCCCGCGGTGAGTGACGGTGTTTATTATTACGTGCTGTCCGGCCCGAATCTCGATAATACGATCACGGGATTTTTCGAGGTGATAAAAGGCAAGTGAGCTTCCGGCAGGCGAAGGAAAAATCAGAATTTTATCCGCAGCATCATCTTCGCTTCTGTTTTGGTATTGCCGTCGATCTCCGTCAGCGAACCCGGACTGATCACGTTGCGGTCGTAATACATCGTCTGTGAAATGCGGAAATACAATTCCACGTTGCGGGAGATGTCCCAGTTCACGAGCAGGTACACACGTGATCCTTTGTAATAATACGCCGGTATGGAAAACGTATACGGCATGTCGTTTTCATAAGTATAGATCGCCGCATTGTAGCTGTCGGTCTGGAATAACGCATAGCGCGCGGAAAACGAAAGCCGGCTTCCGATCCTGTGGTACGTGACATCCTGGTAAATGACGAATCCTTTTTCCGGCTTCCCGTTCGATTTGTAATACTGTGAATATTCCACGCGGTTGCGGAGGCGGAGCGAAGCGCCGGCCGGGTACTGGATGTTGAAGCGGTAGTTGTCCTGCGCATACGGAATGATATAATCGATCGGGGATTCGCTGTCGCCCGCGTTGGTGAATTTGTCGCGGTGACGGTAGCGGAAATACATATCGGTTTTTTTATCCGGCGTAAAATTGACCTGCACGAGAAAATCATTCCCGGACGACGGCGCGTTCACCTGGTATTTCAACCAGGGAAAAATGAAATGATCCACGTATGTGCTGATCGTAAAACGGGGAAGCGGTTTCGCCATCATGCCGAAATAGATCCCTTTTTCATTGGCGATGGTCGTGCTTTCTGAAAAAACGTTGGCGTAAAGATTCTGGAAATTCTTGTCGAACCAGCGCTGGTGAACGGTGAATATCAGGCGCGGATCAAGCGAGATCAGCACACCGTTGACAAAAGCATAACCACCATTCGCGCTCATCGCACCTTCACCGAAAAAATGGAAGTTGTGAAAGCTCCAGTCATAATCGGCGCCAGCGATCGTGTTGTGCTGCGCGGAAAATTCGAACTGGTTGTACAGGCTGAGGCCGCGGACGAGGTTGGCGCTGTATTCGCTGTGCATGCCGGTCACGCCGAGATGAAAACGTTTGCGGTTGTAGGAAACATTCCCGCCGAAGATCATTTCCGTGATCGCATCCTTGTCCGCCACTTCCGAAGGCGTGGTGTGAAGTCCTGTCACCTGCAGGCTGCTCACTTCAAGCACTTCCTGGTTTTTTCCGCCGGTTGTATCCGACAGTGCGATGTTCGCATCGCGGTGGTTGTAGGAAAAAAAAGCGGAGGTTTCGAAATGCCCGAAACGAACGGTTGCCGCCGCCCCGCGCAGGAATTTGTTTTCTTCCACGGAAGTATACGGCCGTATCCCGGTGGCGTTGCGTTTTGTATTGATCACCATCGAGGTTTTTCCGAATGCGTAACCCGTCCACGCTGTAAGTCCCTGCCCGAAGCCGACCTGGTAATCGCCGATGACAGCCGTTTTTACGAAGCTGATGTTCCGCACGCACACATGGCCTGAATAAAAATCAAATCCCTGCTTCTGCGTGCCGCGGAAAAACTGCTCGCCGGGATCTTTGTCTGCCGTAAATCCTACGCTCACGTAATTTCCGTACGTAAAGCGGTAACGCGCATACAGGTGATCGGGTGAACCGAGGTAGCGTGAATTCGGGCTGGCCGCCAGCGCTGCGCTGTCAATGGGTGAAAATCCTTTCTGTGTTTCGATCACCCGCTGGTCGCGGAGGACAATTTCGTGGTGGCCATTCTGGCGCATCTCGTGAAAGCTGAAATGCCCGGAATCCATATTGTCGGAAACCTTCACGTACGGAAGGATCTTGTAAATGGTGGCCAGGTCGAATCCGTCGATCGATTGCAGCTCGTATATCGTCATCAGCGGGCCGAACTTGTCGCGGTGTGCAAGCAGGTTGTCGATCTGCACTTCATCGAGCAGCATGAGGTCTTCCAGCTCTTCGCGCGAGGCTGTGTTCAGGTTGAGCGGATGCTGCTGGTAATAACGGAGGTTGTCCGTGAGCGTGGTGTAGTCGGCGTTTTCGTTGGAAAGGTTTTCGGAAAGATCTTCGATCTGCTGCTGCAGCGGATCATCCTGCGGAACGGTGTCTTTCACTTGTGCCCGGAGACGATTTCCGCAGAAACAGGAAAATAAAAAGCAGAAAGCAAAAAGGGCGCTGCGCTTCATTCGATTCCGTATTGCAGGCTGACCGAAGGAGAAAATCCGAGCACGCTGTGGAACGTGGAAGCAAGGTCGAGGCGGACTTTTTTCATGACGATCCCGCACCCGAAAGCCATAAGACCGGGCTGTGTTCCGGCCCCGGCCCTGATGTAAAAATTATTCACGGGACGGTATTCGAATCCGCCGCGGATGACGGGTTTGAAATCGATGTCTTTTTCTGCTTCCACGGTCACGAAAACACGATCGGAAAAACCGTACAGCGCACCGAGGCGCATGATCGTGGGAATGTGTTCGTCCACGTTACCGCTGAGCTTGCTGCGCGTGATGTTGAAAATGTGAAAGCCAAGCCAGAGATTGCGATAGGGCTGCGCCAGCAACCCGATCTCGCCGCAGGCGGTAGATGCGTTGCCGTAATTTTCGGCGAGGTGCGTGTACAGGTAATCGATCTGCGCGGAAGCGGCGAATTTCGGTCCGAACGATTTCGCAAAACCAAGCCCGGCTTTGTTTTCGCTGTAGAGATTCCCGAGGCCGAGCGAAGTGACGTTGAGGCCGAACGTTCCTGCTTTGGTCGGCATGGCGGCGCCGAATGCTTTCATGCCGAGATCGCTGACGAGGAAACGGCTTTCGTAAAAAGCGCCTGCCTGGAAATTCTTGATGAAGGCAAGGCCCGCCTGGTTGTTCTGCGTTCCCCAGAGATCACCGTAGAGCGCTGTTCCGCAACCGGCCATGCCCTGCGCACGGGCGCCTACGGGCGGATTGTCAGTGGCGGAAACGGTCAGGAAAGAAAGAAGCGAAAGGGAAAAAAGCAGCTTTTTCATGCAGGCTCTAAAGTAGGCGGGAAGGAGCGGATTTGCAAGGAGCGTGGATAATTTCGGCGTAAAATCAGTCCCAGAAATTTTCCCGGCGGCGCTGCTTTTTCTGCGAGAGCTTTTTTTTCTTCTCGCGTATTTTCGCTTTCACCGCCTTCGGTATTTTCGTTTTTTTTCTCTTTTTGACGGGCTTCAGCGCATTCTCCAGGAGCGCAATGGTTTTCGCGATCGCCTTCTCCCTGTTCTCATGCTGCGAACGGTCGCCGGATTCCGTAACGCGGAGCACACCTTCCGATGATAAACGCGTTTCCAGCTTTTCAAGAAGGATGAGCTTTTGCTCTTCGGAAAGAACCTGCGAGGCGGGAATGTCGAATGTCAGCTCGATCCGCGAGGAAACTTTGTTCACGTGCTGCCCGCCTTTTCCGCCGGCGCGTGTGGCTTTGATCGCGAATTCTTTTTCGATGGAAAGCGCTGAAAGATCCATGAGGCAAAGGTAATTCCGAAGTAACGAACCTGCATGCTGCACGGGCCGTGTATTTTTTTGAAATCCACTTCCTGCGTAACTTCATTGCCGGAACCCCGTTCCCGTTTCGCTTATGAACTACCTGCTGCGGATCATGATCATGCTGTTTTTCCTGTTTTCCGCAGGCGGCGTGCATGCACAGACAAAATCGAAGCGCACGATCGTACGTGAAAATTACAGCAACGGGAAACCCAGCAAAGTGATGGTGGTGCGCGTCACGCGCAGCAAGTTCGAAGACCCGTCCAATTATTACAAACGGACCAAGGTAACCACCACGTATTTCGATTCCATCAGCGGGCATGTAACGAAGAAAACGGTGCTCATTACCAAGCTCGGCGAAAGCGGTCCGCCGTGTTACGAGATATTCCGGAAGGAAACGCTTTACGATGCGCGCGGAAAAAAGGTCCGCATGGAAAAGCAGCGTTGCGACCGGCGCAGGTATGTGCTGAAGGAATACCGCAACGGAAAGCTGGTGCATGTTTTGATACAACGCAGAAGAAGAGTGCAGGTCGCATGAAAAAGATCATCGCCGGTTTAATTGTGCTTGCCGTTGTGCAGCTGCATGCGCAGGTGAGGAACCCGCGTTACGATACGGCAGGCATTTACCCGGCCGGGAACATTCATGCGGCTGATCCCCGCGGCGATTCGCTGGCGGCGTTTTATTCGCACAAAGCGGCTGCGCTCATGGACCGCGATACGGCGCTCGGCGATTTTTACCGCATCGATAATACGGGCGTGTATATGTTTGCAGGCGCAGGCATGAAAGCGCAGAACGTGCCTGAATATTTCATCGCGTGGAATGAGCTGGATATTTTCCGGAACATCGTTTCGCAGAATTCGCATGACGATGCGATGTGCATCCTGCTCGCAAAGGGAGACCGCCCGTTTTCGAAGGATGTTGCCTATAAATACGGGAAGAAGAAATCGCCCCCGCTTCATTTTTTCATGCAGGAAAAACCGCTGAACGGGTTCCGTTTTGCGATCGACCCCGGGCATTTCGCTTCCGATTCCGCGACGGCGCACATCGAGGACAAGTACCTGGATTTTTACGAGAACGTTCCCGGCGCCGACAGCGTGCGCATTTTTTTCTGGGAATCGATGCTCACGTGGCAGACGGCTGTTCTTCTCGCCCAGAAACTGCGCGATGCCGGGGCGGAGGTAATGATGACGCGCCAGTCGTACGGACTTACCGCGATGGGAAAAACATTCCAGCAATGGAAGCAGGACGATTACCCGCGCTGTCTCGATTCGCTGCTGGCGCTGGATCCCACGAACAAAAATCTCCGTGCGCTGAAAAGCGGGAAGAAAAAAGACGACCGTTCCATTTTCCGCTTCGTGTTCAGGGATGTCGAGCTGAAGAAAAGAGCGGATCTCATCAACGCGTTTCATCCCGACCTTACCGTCGTCATCCATTACAACGTCGACAACGAAAACAAGGACTGGAAAAAACCGACGGACAAAGATTTCTGCATGACGTTCGTCGGCGGATCGTTCGAACGCGGCGAGCTCGATGATCCGGGGAAGCGGTTCGACTTTCTCCGCCTGCTGCTGACCGACGACATCCCGCAAAGCATTTCCGCCTGCGGAATTGCCGCGAAGCAATTCTCGGAAGATCTCGATGTCCCGCTCGCGAAAAGCAGCGATGCTTCCTACCTGCAGAAAGATTGCATTTATGCCGGGGAGCCGGGTGTTTTCTGCCGCAACCTCGCCCTCACGCGCATGATCACCGGCCCGGTCATTTATGGTGAAACGCTGTATGAAGACAACGTGAAGGAAGCATTTCTTCTCAACCAGACGCCCTCGCCGGCGATCAGGAACGATTTAGAGGAAACGCGCGTGGAAGAAGTGGCGGATGCGTATTTCCGGGCCGTCTGCAACTGGGCAAAATTGCACTGATTTCATCCGGAATGGCGTAACTTGCATTTCCTTTTTCCGCCATGAAAAAACTGATCCTGCTGCCTGCGCTCCTGTTTTCCTGCACAGCTTTTTCACAGAATAGTTCTGTCGTTCAGGAACAATCCGCGCATTACGGGGCAATGGGTCCGCACGACGATGCATATTGGGACCAGGTGCGCCAGTCGGAAGGAGAGATCATTTCTTCCGCTCCGCAGGTGCAGAACGTGAGCACGTGCACGCTCAACAAGCGCGTTTTCGGATGGCATCCGTACTGGAACGGTTCCACGTACACGAATTACCAGTGGAACCTTCTTTCTGATTTCTGCTATTTCGATTTCACGGTGAGCCCGAACACCGGTCACAACACGAACGCCAGCTACGCCTGGAGCACGAGCGCGGCAGTGACGGCGGCGATCAGCAACGGCGTCAACGCGCACATCTGCGCCACTTTGTTCAGCAGCCATTCGACGTTCCTCGGAAGCGCAACAGCGATGCAGAATTTCATCAGCGACATTATTTCCGACCTGCAGGCGCGCGGGGGAAAAGGCGTGAACATCGATTTCGAAGGAATGACGGCGTCGAACAGTGCGCCTTTCACTGCGTTCATCCAGAATCTCAGCACACAGCTTCACGCTGCGATACCGGGATCGGAAGTAAGCATTGCCTTGTATGCTGTCGACTGGAGCGCTGTTTTCGATATTCCCAATCTTTCGCCGTACGTCGACCTGTTCATCATCATGGGCTATGATTATTACTGGAGCGGAAGCACGACGGCAGGTCCGGAAGACCCGCTGTACGATTTTGAAACATCTTATAATTACACGCTGACGAGATCGATCACGTATTACCTGAAGCAGGGAATGCCCGCATCGAAGCTGCTGCTCGGTCTTCCGTACTACGGACGCGAATGGGAAACGACAGGTTCTTCCGCGCCTTCCGCCACAACCGGCGCATACACGGCGACGAAAACGTTTTCAACGGTCATGGCGAATACGAACGGCTATTATTCCAGTCCGCAATGGGAACCGAACAGCTTTTCCGTTTATTACCCGTACCAGGTTTCGGCTAACTGGCGCCAGTGCTTCTGCGACAACGACTTCAGCATGCGCAAACGGTTTGATATCGTCAACCAGCGCAACATCGGCGGTATCGGCATCTGGGCGCTTGGCTACGACGACGGCTACATGGATTTCTGGAATGCGATACAGGATAAATTCACGAACTGCGCAACGGTTCCCTGCAGCGACACGCTGTACGACATGGGCGGACCCAACCGCAATTATTACGACGCAGAAAATTACACGACGACGATCGCGCCTACGGGAGCGTCGGCCGTTTCGCTTTCGTTCAGCCAGTTCGATGTCGAGCTGAACTACGACACGCTTTGGATTTATAACGGCGCGACAACCGCCTCACCGCTCATCGGCGCATACACAGGAACTAATTCGCCCGGCACGGTTACGTCCACAGGTCCTGCGCTGACGATACGTTTCAAATCCGACAACGCGACGACGCGACCCGGTTTCACCGCCGTGTGGCAATGCATGATGGATAATACGCCGCCCGCGACGCAGGTGACAACAACCGGCAACTGGCAGACGCAGAATTTTCCGGCCACGTTCGCGGATACGGATAATCAGGGAGGAAGCGGGATCGAAAAAAGCTTTTACCAGGTGTGCGATTACAATGGAAACGACTGGCGTGCGAATAATGCGGATGGATTTTTCAACGATGATTTTTCGCAACCCGTCATCAGCAGCGACTGGACGACGATGGTGGGGACATGGGCCGTGAACAGCAGCGGGCAGCTCGAGCAAAGCGACGAATCGCAGTCGAACACGAATATTTACGCACCGCTCACGCAAAACCTTTCCAACCGCTACGTGTATTGCTGGGACGGCGCGATCTCGGGAACGGGAAACAACCGCCGTGCTGGATTTCACTTCTTCTGCGATGATGCCACGCAGACAAACCGCGGCAATTCATATTTCGTCTGGTTCCGCGTCGACCAGGGCACGCTGGAATTTTATAAAGTCGTGAACAACGTTTTCACGCTCGAACAGTCGTATCCCATGACGGTGAACGCCGGCCAGTGGTACAACTGGAAAGTGATCTACGACCGCATCACGGGCGTGATCGAAGTTTACCAGGATGATGTTTTCGCCGGAAGCTGGACGGACCCTGCGCCGTATTCCAGCGGGAACGCGGTGTCATTCCGCAGCGGCAACTGCAACTGGAAGGTGGATAATTTCCATGTGTTCCGTTCACGTTATTCCAATGCGCAGACCACGGTTTCCGTCGGAACGTGCCCGGCCTGTGACATCCGTTATGAGAACACATCCCCGGTCGCGCCTTCCGGGAAAATACGTTCACTGACGAAAGACAATGCGCACAACCTTTCCGCGATCGATGAAACAAACGTGAATGTCGACTGGACCGCCCCGCTTATGCCGGCGGTGATCTTCGACGGCAATGCAGCGGACATCGATACGACGTTCAATCTTTCGCTGATCGAAGGAAACTGGAATGCAGCTGCCGACACGAATTCCGGCGTATACGAATACTGGTACGCCATCGGAACAACCTCCGGCGATTCCGATTTTGTTTCGTGGACGTCGAACGGTCTTTCGCAGTCCGTTTCCCTTCCCGCAACGCTGACTGCAGGACAGTGGTATTATTTTTCCGTGCGTGCGGAGAACAACGCGGGACTCGTTTCCGGCAATGTGCAGAGCGACGGGCAGGTGGCGGAATTGTCTACCGGCACCGGCGCGGATGAAACAGGGAATGGGCTGAATATTTTTCCGAATCCTTCTTCCGGCATGATCTACATTTCCGTTGCTGCGGCAGGAAGCTGCACGGTTGTTATTACGGATGAAGCGGGCAGGGAAGTGGGCCGTTTCCGGAAAGATGCTTCTGCGGGAGCTTCTGTTCTGCCTTTTGACGCGTCTGCGCTGAATTCCGGCATTTATTTTGTTCATCTTTACACGGACAGCGGGACCAGCACGTCGCGTTTCATCCGCCGGTAAAATGCCGGATGCAAATCAGGCAGGAGGATTTTTTTGAGAAAGAAAATTTTCTTTGCAGCGTTTCTGCAAAACATAGTGTCCTTCGTTGTTAAACAGTTGAAAACAGTCGTGAAAAACATCCGGAATGATTTTTTTGGTGCGATACATTTTTTCCCGGCTGTCACTTGCGCAAAAGCGTTGTTTCCTTTGCCTGAAGAATTTTTCAACGCACTCAAACTTTTTCCGGACAACCGCTGAAATGAAAAAATACTACGCTGCTCCCGTTGCTTTTCTTTCGGTCGTTTCTGTCCATGCACAGCAGCCGCCTTCGAACTGGGATGTTTCCGCACCGCAAGGCAGCATGGTCTACACGGACCTGAAAACGGCGGAAAAAGAAGCCGCAAATGTTTACCGCCTTGATCTGTCGGGCGCAGGTGATTTCCGGAAGGACAAAAAAAACATGGAGCGGGTCGCCTCGCTTTCCAATCTCATGGCGCTGCGCCTCGGTAATAATTCCATGACGCAGCTGCCGCCCGTTTTCCTCCAGCTGCCTTCGCTCGTTTATTTCGGTTCTTCCGGGAATGCATTCACCACTTTCCCCGATTCTATCGGCATGTGGAGCAACCTGAAATACATGGAGCTCGGCAATACGGCTTTCGATTCATTGCCGGTGGCGATCTACGGACTTCCGAAGCTGCAGGAGCTGTCCGTTAACCGGAATGCCGATACGCTTCTTATTCCGTACGGGATTTCTTCGATGGCGTATTCACTGCAGGAGTTCAAGATCTACAACACGATCATCGATTCGCTGCCCGCCGATTTTTCATCGCTGGACAAATTGAAGAAGCTGGTGCTGTACAAAGCAGGATTCAAAATTTTCCCCCGGGAAATTCTCGGCATGCACGGACTGAACGAACTTTATCTCGACAGCAATAATATTTCCGTCCTGCCCCGCGCTATCGGGGAAATGAAAGGGCTGACGTATTTGTCGCTGCGGGGAAACCGGCTGACGCACATTCCTTCCACCATCTGTTTCCTTCAGAATCTTTCCGTGCTTGATCTGCGCGGAAACCCGCTCGATCCGTACGAAGTGACGTGTCTCCAGGCGTTGCTGCCTTCGTGCGAGATATTATTCTGAAAAGTTCAACCATTCATTCCAGGGAGATAAACTGAAAAGCGAAAACCGCTGGGCG
>DASTSF010000591.1:0-5744 GCA_035760825.1 Bacteroidia bacterium | reverse complement strand
AAGCTCGCCAAAAACGGCACCTGCGATAACCTTACCCCACCCGCAAAAAAAAGTTCATGAGTTTCACTTACAACATCATCCGGAAAGACCCCGAAGTGGTTCTCTCGCTATACGGAGAGCTGATCGACCGGACGCAGTCACAGGATTTCGTTTCGCTGACGGAATCTTTCTTTGAAGAAGGAAAGAACCGCTTCATACTCGATCTTTCCGAGCTCCGGTACATGAACAGCTCGGGTCTCAACCTGCTGATCACGCTGCTCACCCGCTCACGCAAGAACGGGGGCGATCTCATTCTCTGCGGCATCTCGCAGAAAGTGCGCGAGCTCCTGCTCATCACCAAGCTCAATTCAGTTTTTACCGTTACGGACACCGTCGAAGAAGCGGCTGCCCGTTTTAATACAGGATCATGAAGGCAGATGTTTTACTCGGACTCCAATGGGGAGATGAAGGAAAAGGAAAGATCGTTGACGTCCTTACTCCAAAATATGATGTGATCGCGCGTTTCCAGGGCGGACCTAACGCAGGACATACGCTCGAGTTTAACGGCATCAAGCACGTTCTTCATACCATTCCTTCCGGGATTTTCCACGACAGCACGATCAACGTGATCGGGAACGGCGTCGTCATCGACCCTGTCATCCTGAAAAAAGAGATCGAAGCGCTGCGCAAGCTCGGCGTCGATGTAAAAAAACGCCTGCTCGTTTCAAGAAGGGCGCACCTTATTCTTCCTACGCACGCATTGCTCGATAAAGCGTCAGAAGCAGCGAAGGGCAACGCGAAGATCGGATCCACCCTCAAGGGCATCGGGCCGACGTACATGGACAAAACAGGACGCAACGGGCTGCGCGTGGGAGACATCGATCTCCCCGATTTTCGCGACAAATACAACAAGCTCGTTGAAAAGCACCTCGAGCTGCTCCGTTTTCTTAATTCCGGTGAAAACCCGGCTTCGCTTGAAGCTGCGTGGTTCGAAGGAATTGAAACGATCCGCACGCTGACAAGGATCGACAGCGAGCATTACCTCAATGAAGCGCTTGTTTCAGGAAAAAAAGTGCTTGCCGAAGGCGCGCAGGGCTCACTGCTCGATATTGATTTCGGAACGTATCCTTTCGTGACGTCGTCCAGCACCATGTGCGCCGGCGCGTGTACGGGACTCGGTCTTTCCCCCGGAAAGATCGGCGGCGTGATCGGAATTTTCAAAGCGTACTGCACGCGCGTCGGAAGCGGTCCCTTCCCCACCGAGCTCATCGACGATGAAAACGGTCCGGGCTCCCGCATGCGGAAAACGGGAAATGAGTTCGGCTCCACCACCGGCCGCCCGAGACGATGCGGATGGCTCGACCTTCCCGCGCTGCGCTATGCGATCATGATCAACGGCGTGACAGAGCTGATGATGATGAAAGCCGATGTGCTCAGCATTTTTGATTCAATAAGAATCTGTACGTCGTACAGGATCGACGGGAAAACAACCGACAAGCTTCCTTACGATCTCTGCGGACTGCCCGTTGAGCCCGTTTACGTCGAGCTGAAAGGATGGAACAAAGATCTCACCGGCATCACTTCGGCAGGCGAAATGCCCGTCGAGCTGCAGGATTATATTTCCTTCATCGAACGTGAGACCGGCGTTCCGGTTTCTATCGTTTCTGTCGGACCTGACCGCACGCAGACGCTCATGCGCACTGAAGTGTGGGCATGATTATTGCCACATTTCCCGACGCCATGCGCGTAAACCGGATTTTTCTTTTTCTCATTGTGCTCACGGGATTTTTTCACTGTGAAGTTTCCGCGCAGACATCTCCAACCGACGGCAAACAGGTCAATGTAAAGCACGCTGACGTGTTAAAAGGTGATAAATCGCACGGTTACCAGCGCCTCGTCGGCAATGTCGTTTTCGAGCACCAGGGAACCATCATGACATGCGACAGCGCACATTTTTTCCTCGAGCAGGATTCGCTGAATGCGTTCGGCCACGTGCATATTTCGCAGGGCGATACTGTAAACATCTGGGGCGACCGGCTCAACTACAACGGCAACACGCGGCAGGCGCAGCTGCTGAAAAACGTCCGCATGACGGACAAAGACATGACGCTGACAACGGATGCGATCAATTACGACATGAACGCAAAAGTGGCGAGCTATTCATCCGGCGGAAAGATCATCAGCAAGGCGAACACGCTCACTTCGCAGATCGGCGCGTATTCCACCGAAGCAAAAATGCTGACGTTCAAAAAAAACGTGGTGCTTCTCAATCCCGAATACGTGATGAACTGCGACACGCTTCGCTACATGCCCGTCCCGAAAGTGGCGTACTTCATCGGTCCTACCACCATCAAAGCAAACGCAAACAAGAATTTCATTTACTGTGAGAACGGTTTTTACGACACGTTCAATGATGTCTGCCAGTTCCAGAAAAACGCCTACATACTTACGCAGGACCAGGAGCTGCGCGGCGACAGCATCTGGTACAACCGCAGGACCGGCCTCGGCAAAGCGATGCAGAACGTGCAGATCATCGATACGGCGCAGAAAATGACCATCACCGGCGATCTTGCCATCCATAACGAGAACACCGACGTTTCGACGGTAACAGGACACGCGCTGTACATCCAGGCGTTCAGCAAGGATTCACTTTTCCTTCACGCCGATACGCTGAAAGCAGTTACGATCGCCGATACGACGAAAAGGAATGAAGACGATACCGCCTTCAAAAAGCAGGCACCGAAACGCAATGTTTTTGCTTACCGGAATGTCCGCATTTACAAGCCCGATATGCAGGGAAAATGCGATTCGCTTTTCTGGGCCTCTTCCGATTCCATCATGCAGATGTTCGGCGATCCTGTGCTCTGGTCGGGCGGAAGCCAGCTCACCTCGGAAACGATTTTCATTCACACCTCGCACGGGGAAATTTCGCAGCTCGATATGCAGAACAGCGCGTTCATCGTGTCGAAGGAAGATTCCGGCCAGTTCAACCAGATCAAAGGGAAAAAGATGACCGGTTATTTCAAGAACAACGAACTGAACAGAATCTATGTCGAGGGAAATGCGCAGACATTGTATTACGCGAAAGACGACAGCACGCTGATCGGCATCAACCGCGCCGACTGTACACGCATCCTCATTGGTGTGGAAGATGACGAAGTGAAAACGATCATGTTCTACGACAGCCCCGAAGCCACGCTTTACCCGCCGGGAGATCTTTCACCCAAAGAAGCACTGCTGAAAGATTTTCACTGGCGCGGCGATGAGCAGCCGAAAACGGTGGATGATCTTTTTCTCCGCTGATCCTGCGGCGTATTTCATACCGCTTCCCTTTCCCTGAAAAATGAACCCGCCCTGCCGCCGGGACGGAAACACGCGAGCAGCAGGCTAACCGCAAGTACGCTGTTCGTGACCATGATGCTCCACGCCCACGGAGTGAACAACGTGAAATCAGCTTGCGCCGTATTTGCTGTTTCCGTGTTCGGGTCCGGACCCGCCAGGCTTTCCAGTATTCCGCTCAGGAGGTCCGAAAGAAAATCCAGCCACATTTCCACCAGCTCGATAAAAAGATAAGCGCAGTAAAGCGCCAGCGGGAACAAGACCGCGACGATCGCGAGGATAAAACAGGAATGAACCCGGAACGGCTTCCGGAGAAAAGCGACAGGAACAGCTACAATCAGCGGGTAAGCCAGGATAACAATAACCAGGAACGACCAGGGCAAGTTGGCACCGGTCAGCAATTCATAGCCCCTGGCATGGGAAATTTCCGCTGCCGGAGAACCTTCAACAGGTCGTGAGACCAGGGGAATAAAAAAAGAGAGAATGCTCCAGGCGATAGCCGTTGTGAAGAAAAGAGCTCTTTTATTCAACGGTAATTTCACAGCCGTGTTCATGCTTCAGGCTTCTTTCATCCTGCTTCCGAACAGGGAAGCCGTTTTTCCATTGGGAAAACCGAGGGCGGAAAAAAGGAACGCCCCGAAAATAATATTCTGCGCGAACAATATCCAGCCTCCCGCGGCGAGCGTGGTGGAATGAACGGCGTCGTAATAATATCCTCCTTCGAATGTCGCGATGTAAAAACAATACGGCGCGCCGAGAAACAGGAGCAGCGCCTGCAGCTGCAGGAAAGCGCGTGCAGGAAGCGAGAACGGGCGTTTGAATGAACCCGCTTCCGCGAAAATGAAAAACGGCATCAGCATGAAGAAAGCCAGCGCGAAAATTCCGCCCGTATGGCCCGAAAAGCCAAGGGCAACGGAAGAATAGTCAACCTGGTGCTGCTCAACGAAAATGCGGGTATCGGGCGTATCGCCTTTGTAAAAGCCGCTGATGGTTTCTTTGCGAACGGGAATAAACAGCATCGCGATTCCCCAGGCGAGAAAAACGAACATCAACACACGCCTGTACTTTTGCATGATGAAATTTTAATGAACCAGCATGCGGGCATGCCAGCTGTCGCGCAGCGGAACCTCCCACGATCGTTCAAGATCGCCTGCCGTGCTGATGAGGTTATTGAACACGATCGTATCCGCGCTTACTATCCCGTTTTCCACCGCCTTTTCAAAATCCGGGAGCTTCATCACCGCGATCTTCCCGGTGTTGTCCCGGTAAGCCACGTTCATGCGGTCGAAAAAATCAATGCCCAGCTCCTGCCCTGTTTCGCGCACGAAACGCACGGACTTGTCAATGCCGCATCCGCTCGCTTTCGCTTTTTCTTCATCTGCCGCAACGACCAGGAAATGATCGTGCAATACGTCGATGCCTGCCTGCATCATCGCTCCGTGCGAGGTCCAGTCGGCGAGAAATACGCCGGCTTTTTCCAGTATCTGCTTCTTTTCCGCCGGCGAAATTCCGCGATCCGACTGGTAGATCCAGACGCGCGCACCGGGCGGCATTCCGGGAATAGAATTCATGCCTCAAAGATAGCGCAAAGTGAAGCCGGAAAGGCAAAACAGTTTTTTCTTCTCTTATCTTTGCCGCATGATTCTGCCGATCGTAGCTTACGGAGACCCGGTACTGAAAAAAGTGGCGAAAGAGATTGCCAGCGATCATCCCGGGCTCGACAAGCTCATTTCCGACATGTTCGAAACCATGTATAATGCCAAAGGCGTAGGACTGGCCGCCCCTCAGATCGGGAAAAGCATCCGCCTTTTTATTGTCGACGCAAAACCTTTCTCCGAGGATGCCGAAACCGAAGAAGAAGCGGCGATGGCGCATTTCCGGAGGATATTCATCAATGCACGCATCCACGAGGAAAACGGTGATCCGTGGAAATTCAACGAAGGCTGCCTGAGCATTCCGAAGATCCGCGAGGATGTTGTGCGCAGGCCGAAGATCCGCATCAGCTACGTGGATGAAACATTCACGAAGCAGGAAGAAATATTTGAGGGCATCGCGGCACGCATTATCCAGCACGAATACGATCACATCGAAGGAAAGCTGTTCACCGACAGGATCAGCCCGCTCCGCAAACGCCTGCTGATGGGAAAGCTCAATGACATTTCCCGCGGGAACATCGAGGTCGATTATAAAATGCGATTCCCCGTCAAATAAAAATATCAACCCAATCTCACATGAAACATCTTTTTTATGCCGGCGCTTTTTTTCTTTCAGCGCTAATGCTCAGCTGCGGAAACGGGGGAAAATCCTCTGAAGCGAACGACAGCCTCACGAAACAGGCGGCCCGCGCAAAATACCAGGCAGCGGTCGACAGCGTGGAAAAGCTGCTTCACTCGGGTAAATCATACGACCAGCGGCTGGCCACCGCC
>DASTSF010000590.1:0-3125 GCA_035760825.1 Bacteroidia bacterium | reverse complement strand
ATGCCGGGTAAGTGACGGGAGCGGGAAGCACATTGATCGCGGGTCGTCCCTGGTGGTCATACATGGTTTCGCCAACGATGACGTTGTCATCGGAGTTTATTCTCGTCACTGTCTGCCGGTTGCGCAGCGAGCCGTCGAAATAGCTGATCACTTCTTTTTTCTTCCCGTCTTCGGCGAACGTGGTCGTCACCTGCCAGTTCAGCGATGCTTCATGCGGTGTTGTGACATGGTAGCTCGATAGCGCATCATCCACTGTCCCGTCGTCGCTGTCGCTCCATACGCCGACAATGATCTGCGTCGGGTCGGCTTCGTCACGCCCGATCGCACGCACGCGGAAAATGATATAGCCGTGATCGAACAGCAGCGGGATATCGTAATAGTTGTTCGTCGTCGTGATGCGCGTGCTGTTGTTGCGGAAATCAAATGAAAGAGCGGATGCCGCAAGAAACGCGGAAGGGACCGTATCGTAGTCGTTCACGAAGGTCCATTCGAGCTGGTACTCTTCCGCCCCGGACATTACCGGCCACGAAACTTCCACCTGGTCGAGCGTGTCGTCGCAGTCGAGGTCCGCATCCGTTAATGTGTTGATGACGATCGCCGTAGATGCATTGGAAGAAAAATCATAATACCGTTCCGCATGGATCAATCCATCCACGTACATGTTTTGCGGCAAAATAGAATCGGCCACATTGTCGATGATCACCGAGTCGATCGTAAAAATGAATTTATACGCGCCGGTAAACCGGTAAACAGCCTTGTCGACGAAGCTCACCGTATCGGTATCCGACGGATGATATTTTATGACGAGGTTCTGATAAAACGCGGTGAGCGGGCTGTCGCTCGCATCGTACGGCTGAATGTGCAGGCGGATACGCACATCCATGGCGGTGTCGATGTATTTTATGTAGTGATGGTCCACACCGAACGTAACCACATCGGTGACGAGGAAATCCGTGAAGCTCCCGGTTTTCGGTGTGAGGTTTACGGTGTCCTTTGCCGCGGAAGTGCCGACCTTCACTGTATCCGACGGCGTAGCGCTGTAAATGCGCCTTGTTGCTTCCACCGAACCCGCATGAACGAGCTGTGCAGTGAAAAGCAGGAAGGAGAACGACAGGAGTCGCTTCATGAAACGGCGTGTGAGTAAGTTTTTCATGATCTCAGGACTTTTTCTTGGTGGGGATTCTCAGATCGGTGATCGTGTAATTTTTGAATGCGGCAGTAAGCGTAAGCTTACCATCTGCTTCCGTGAAATACTTTGAAGTGTCGAATTCTTTTTTGCTGTCGAATGTTTTGCCCGCATCGAAGGCGGAATACGTGATCTTCAGTTTGGGCTGCGCTTTTGCAGAAGATGGATCCGAAGGATCAAGCGGGTATGATTCCCGGTAATAAATTGTCATCCCGCGAAGACGGCCATCGTCTGAAATATCGATCGTGTAAGCTGTGTACGCCGGTATTTTATTGAATTCCACGCGGAGTAATTTTCCCCCGCCTGACGGAGCCGATTTATACGCGGTGACATACTTCGATTCGTTGTCGAAATTGAGCTGCTTCATTTCTGCGGCGGATTCTTCGTTTTCCGGGTCGGCTACCAGGATGGCCTTCTTCGCCGTGTCGACGATGACTTTGTACCTGCTGTTCTGTATCGTGTGTATCCCGAGCAGGAAGTTGTGATAGGATTTCCCGTCTTTCCGGTAATAGCCTGTGGACTGGTCGTACGGGATTTCCGAATCGTAACCGCGGAAAGAAGCGTAATCCACCTGCACGGAATAATGCTGGTTCACCGTATAGAATTGAGACGTCTTCTGCATTTCACCGTCGAATTCTTCCTTTGTCATGTCGGTCCATGCGACGGGAAAAGCATCTGCAAAAAGCAGCAGCAGCATCGCACCTGCGATGGAAATCCCCAGCCGGATATTTTTTCTTCTGTTCATTTTCCGCTTACTGTTTGATCAGGCTCGTTTTGGATTCCTGGATGGTCATGATTCCCCTCTCCGTTTCTTTTTTGATGCGGATGAGCTTTCCTTCCTCGTCGTATTCATAGAACGTGGCGTAATTCCGCTCGTCGAGCTCAGCGACGAGCCGCATGGTCACGGGATCGTACACATAGGTTTTCATGCTGCCGTCGAACGGGTAGATGCGCAGGTCGTCGAAATAACAATCGCCGCTTGTGCAGTCGAGCTTCACGTCGATCTTGGTTGCGCCATTGGGAACAACGAACTCCGCTTCCACGCGCTGCCACCCGTCGATGATCTGCCCGGATGCGGTAAACGGACCATACGTCACGGCCGTGCCGGGAAAATCGATGTATACCTGCGGATGATCGTAGGAGGTTTTCGTCACCGCGGCACCGGCTTCTTTCACCCAGACGCTGACGAGGTATTTTTTCCCCGGCTCGGGCGCGAACGAACCGATGCAATTATCGCAGGGAACCTGTTCGCATTCGAGGTAACCACCGTTGACCGTAAAACTGACGGTGGATTCGCAGGAAGACATTTTCAGTCTCATGTAATAATATCCCGGGGGAATCTGGGTTCCGTCATTTACCGTGTAGGATGTCGTTGAAGACGCCGACGAGAAAAGCACAGGCGAGGAAACCGAACAGGCGTCCGTAAGCGAGTCGATGGGCCCCCAGACATCGCAGCCCGTCATTCCGCCGGCGCAGGAAACGGTGACCGAGGTGATGGTGTCCGGCACCTGGAAATAGTACCAGAGGTAGAGCGGGCTCGGACTGCACGATTCGCCCTTGCCGTGGTGGCTGTAGGCAAACGAGGTATCCGTGCAGAAAAACTGCGGGTAGCTGCACGAAGTGTTCTGCGCGCGAATGCCGGACGATATCGCCAGCAGGCAAAAAGCGAGGAAATACTGTTGCGTCTTTTTCATTATCGCTTGGCTTGAGTAAGGATCATGCTTGTCCGGCATCCGGCCGCGTCGGTTACGATCACTTCGATCGTCCAGCCATTGTTCGTCACGGTTAACGTGTCGCCGGAGAATGAAACGAGCGGATCGCCGCTGATGATGTTCCATTCGAACTGGTAAGGCGCTGTTCCTGCGCTTACCGTTGCGGATACATGGTCAACGCTGACCGTCGTATCGATCGCCAGCGTGCAGCCGGCCGGGTCGCAGAC
>DASTSF010000589.1:0-4615 GCA_035760825.1 Bacteroidia bacterium | reverse complement strand
ACATTGGGAAGCCTCGGTACGAAGCAAAATCTCTATCTCACAAAAGGAGGATACGCAATTCTCCAATTCAATATTCAAGACGATATTTTTCTGCAAGTTTATACTCCATATGATACTTTGAAGTATAAGTTCTCCGATTTTGAAAGGGATACTCGATTGACTGACCGCGCATTCATGGACGATTTGTTTAAACTAAAGATTACAGGAACAGGCAGAGAGATTGTGACGATTCGGAATAGTGAACGGTACATTAATGTTGCCAATCCTCAACATATATACCCAGGAATTAGAGTAGAATATGAATGGCCTGGAAAATGAGAAAGAGTCATTTCGTTCATCGTCTTACATTCCTTTATGGGGCTTGTAGGCAATCCTTTTTTGTAGAGCGGCAATTTTATTGAAACAAAAAAATGAGCCCCGATGAAATTTACCGAGGAGCAGGTTATATCGCTGCGGCGCATTACCACGAAAATTTCGATGAGCCCGTTTATGGTTTGAAAGGCGTCGCAACTTATACGGTTGACGGGCAAACCATCGAGCTTCATCCGGGCGATTCACTCTTCATTCCCTGGGCGCGGTGCATGCCTTCGCAAACAAAACGGATGAGACGATCGAATTTCTTTGCGTGGCCAACCCGGGCGTTTTCGGTCCGGACTTTTTCAAAGACGTCGCGGAAGTGATCAACGCCGGCGGTCCGCCTGATATGGCAAAGCTGAAACAGGCGATGCTCCACCACGGACTTGTTCCCGTCGCAGGATAGTCCGTTTCAATTCCGTTTTATTGCTGAAAAGCGCTTCGTCAGTTCACGCGCATGGCAAAAACAAGCACGTCATCGGTTTGTTCGTGCTCACCTTTCCATTCATCGAAATGGTCCGCCAGTTTCTCCCGCATCTCCTGTAACGGCAGGTGCGCGATGTTCCGCATCGTTTCGCGGAAGCGTTTGATCATTAATTTTTTTCCTCGCGCGCCGCCGAACTGGTCGGTATAGCCGTCGGTGAACATGAAGAGCAGGTCGTTCTTTTGCAGGGCAATCGTTCGCTCGGTGAATGCATGCCGGACGTTCGCATCTTTTCCCACGGACATCTTGTCGCCCTTGAGCTGGTCTACTTCCCCGTTCCTCACGAGCCACAGGGAATTGTTCGCAGCAGCGTAGGTCAGCTTTTTAAATTCCTTGTCAATGCAGACCACGATCGCGTCCATGCCGTCCTTCGCCCCTTCTTCATTTTCGTGATTGTCGAGGTGTTCGATGATCCGTTTCCGTGCGTGATCGAGCACGCTTGCAGGAGACGTGATGAACGTGTGGTTCTGAATTTCATTCAGGCTGGCGATGTTGAGCATGCTCATGATCGCACCAGGCACACCGTGGCCCGTGCTGTCGCCGACCACGATGGCAAAATCCCCGTTCTGCAAACGCGAAGCCCAGTAAAAATCTCCGCTCACGATATCCTTCGGCCTGTAAAAGACGCAATGCTCCCCGATATTCGAATCCAGGAAATGCTGTTGTGGCAGCAGTGAGCGCTGAATGCGTCTCGCATAATTGATGCTGTCGGTGATGTCCTTGTTTTTTTCAGCGATGGTCTTGTTGACGTCGGCCAGCCGGAGCGAGTTCAGGAAATTATCACGCGTAAGCTTGTAGCGCGAAGCGGTGCCCGAGAGTGAAAACATCACGAGGAAAAGCTGGATGATGTTCGTGCTTAAAATATTGGGCAGCGAGAGGTACGGTTCTTTGCGGACAAGAAGCACCGTGGTAAAAATCAGCACGTGGCTGCATACGGCTATGATCGCCAGCGTTTTTACTTTCTGGCAATACAGCAATCCCCGCACGACGATCACCACGGAGCCCATCAGGAAATAGGTGAACACATTTTCCGACACCGTTATGCAGGCGGCGATGGTGGTTACGATCGGAACAAGGATGGATGTGCCGAATGCATTGATGATGTAAGGATATTTTATTTTTTTGCGGAGCAGGTGCGCGCTCATCACGAGAACGCTGCAGCCCAGGAAAAGAAAATAGAACGGAGTGATGTAGTCCGGCTGGTTACGGTGATAGATCTCGACAAAAATGAACGCGGCAAGGCACAACGACGTCAGCGGCCAGCTGGCGCTCGACGATTTGATCATGAGGCGCCTCACTTCCTGGTGCCACTGGTCGAGGTAAAACCTGTTTTCCGGATTTTCCATTGAACAGCTAAATATAACCAGCTTTCCGGACAGAAACAGGGGCGGGAATTATCGATTTTTTGTGCTGCAGGGCGGGATCCCCGGCTGCGAACGCCCCGGTTTACCGTCCCCGGGTCACACGAAAAACCAGAGGAAATAAAGGAACAGGATCAGCCAGAGTCCGCCAAGAAAGTGCCAGTAAAGCGTCAGCATGTCGATGCGTGTGCGCTCGAGGCGGTTGGTGAAGAAGATCACGCTGCGCACATCGTCGCTGCGCGTGTGGACGACCTTGAACATCGTCAGGAAAAGAAACACCAGTCCGACGGAAAGATGCAGCAGGTGCAATCCCGAAATGAGAAAAAGGAATGCACCGCTCGGTGTTCCCGTGGTGGGCGGAATTCCGCCGATGCCGTACAGCGTAATGCCCGAATCCCACAGCTGCATCCAGCCCATCACCTGCGCAACGGAAAACGCCAGCGCCAGCACCATCGTGATCATCATCCGGTCGAGCAGCTTTTTGCCGTTCTCCTCGCGGAACGCACGTCTCGCCGATTCGAGGAAGAAACTGCTGAGCAGAATGATAACCGTGCTTACTAAAAAATATTTCGGGAATTTCTGTCCGCCGAGATGCCGCTCCGGGCCGCTGAACGCGAAGAGCGTCATGAGTGTGAAGAAAAGCATGGAGATGCCCGCCAGTACGAAATACACCAGCATCTTCAGCGGATGGCTGCGTTCCGCTTTTGAAAAGACGGTTTTTGTTTTTTTTCCCGCACTCATGCTGTTGTTTTTTGCCAACTTTGGACCATGCGCGCTTTGCTGTTTTACGTCCTCTTCCTGTTGCCGGTTGTGCTTTGTGCAAGGGAAACGTACGAGACGCGCATCATTTCCGGCGGCGGAAACGAAGTGAAGCAATATTACACAATCGAAATTGGAATACGCGCGCCGTTCGCCGACAGGATGTTCACCGCTTTCGGCGTCAACCCCTACGAGTTCCGCAATTTCCCGCTGCAGGCCGAATTCACATGCAACGGGAAAAGCTTTCGTTCGCCTGTCTTTTATTTCGAAGAAACGCATGCGGATGAAAAAGCCAACCGCTATTTTTCCGAACCCTCCGAATGGCCCTGGCGTGTGCGTTTTTCACCGCCGGATACGGGCAACTGGCAGATGACGCTTCTCGCCGGCATTGAGCCGATGACCGTTCCCATGTCGACCGGGATCCTTTTTCATTGCACAAAAAGCGATCGTCACGGATGGCTGCAGGTGGCGGACGATCACCGGCATTTCTGCTATGCCGATGGCCGCCCTTTTTTCGTGCTGGGGCAAAACATCTGCTGGGCGGACGAGCCCGTGCTGAAAGGTCATTCCATTGCGCCCACGCTGTACAACAACGGTTATTACGATGTTTATCATTACCTCGGAAACCTGGCGGACAACGGAGGAAATTATGTCCGCATCGTCATGGCGCCTTGGAGCACAGGCATCGAATGGGAAGAAACGGGACGTTATTCGCAGGAACGCGCATTCGCGCTCGACAGCATGCTGAAGATCGCCGAGGAGAAAAACCTGCAGGTGCAGCTTTGCCTCGATCTCACCACCGGTTTTGCTGCGGACAATGATTCGAACACATATCATCCGTACCGGAAATCATTCCAGGAACCGGGCATGACCGCAAGCGACCTGCTGACGGATTCCTCGGCATTGCATGCGTTCGATAATTTCATCCGTTATGTCTGCGCACGGTGGGCGTATTCGCCGAACGTATGCTGCCTCGAGCTCATGGGCGAGCAGGACCGCTGGCAGGGTTACGCAGGAAAAGAAAAAAACTTCGATGATTTTTTTGTGCGTGTGAACCGGTTTGTGCGCGACTCCGTTCACAATGCACACGTGATGATCACCACGAGCATGACAGGCCCGAAACGCATCGCTACCTTCCGGAATCCCGCCATCGCCATCGTCGACATTCACAATTACGACAATGATCTGCGCTGCAATGTGAAGCGTTTTGCATTGATGCACCGCAGCGATATCCGGAAATGCGATAAACCTTTTCTCTTCGGTGAAATGGGCATGATCGCCGGGCCGGTGAATGCCTGCGACCCGAACGATTACGAACGGTGCAGCGATATCAGCATGCACAACGCGATGTGGGCGACGACGTTCATGGGCGGGGCCGGGGCCGGACTTTACTGGTGGCAATGGGGAAACGACGGCTACCGGGAAGCCAATTTCCCGGCGCTGCGCTGGTTCATCGATTCGGTGGCGGGCGGGATGAGCGGCTATACCGGTTACGGCATGTGGTCGGGAAACGGCATCGAAACATTTTACAGCGGGAACAAACGGAGCTGCGTGGGATGGGCGCATAACACGAGCTACTGGTGGTGCAACATGACGGACTCCTGCCGCGACCGGAACGGAAAAGAAATGATCCACCCGAAAGACGACGACAAGGCGG
>DASTSF010000588.1:0-9047 GCA_035760825.1 Bacteroidia bacterium | reverse complement strand
CCCTATACATGCACCGTTACCGATGTGAACGGCTGCACCACGGTTCAGTCGGTCACGATCACGCAACCGGCTGCGCTTACAGTATCTCTTTCATCACAGATCAACGTTACGTGCAATGGCGGAAATAACGGTGAAGCGACGGTGACAGCGGGAGGTGGATCGCCGGGGTATTCGTATGCATGGTCACCTTCCGGCGGAAACGCATCAACCGCGCCCAATCTTATTTCGGGAAATTACACCTGCACGGTCACAGACAACAACACGTGTACCGTTACGCAGACCGTGAACATCACACAGCCGCCTGCGATCACATCCACCGTCACCAGCGTGAACTCGACATGCGGCAACAGCAACGGAACGGCAACCGTTGCGGCGTCCGGGGGAGCGGGATCATTCTCTTACCTCTGGACGACAACCGGTGACACGATGGCGACGGATACGGCTCTTGCGGCCGGAACATATTCTGTCGACATCACCGACGCGAATGGATGCACGTCGGGCGGAACCGTGACGGTCTCAAACACCCCGGGACCTGCCGTTTCTCTTGCTTCGCAGGTGGACGTTACGTGTAACGGCGGCAATAACGGAACGGCAACGGTAAATCCTTCCGGCGGCACGCTTCCGTATTCGTATTCGTGGAGCCCGTCCGGCGGAAATGCCATCACGGGAACTTCTCTTGCAGCGGGAACATACACCTGCACGATCACGGACGCGAACAACTGCGCCGTAACGCAAACAGCGACGATCACCGAACCGCTTGCTGTTACAGCAACTACTTCCACGGTCAATGCAACATGCGGCAACAGCAATGGTTCCGCAACGGTGAATGCAAGCGGCGGCAGCGGCGGATACACCTATTCGTGGGCTCCTTCCGGCGGCAACGCTGCGACAGAATCCAACATCCCGGCCGGAACTTATACATGCACGATCACTGATGTGAATGGCTGCACGGGGACATCCATTGTTTCCGTGAACAATATAGGCGGGCCGGTTGTTTCGCTTGCGTCGCAGATCGATGTTACGTGCAACGGCGGCAATAACGGAACGGCAATGGTAAATGCAAGCGGCGGAAACCCGGGCTACACATACGCATGGAATCCTTCCGGTGGCAATGCCGCAACGGGAACATCGCTTTCTGCCGGAACCTATACCTGCACGGTGACCGATGCTTCAGGTTGTATTCAAACACAAACGGTGCAGATCACCGAACCTCCGGTCATCACGACATCATCTGTCTTCACACCCGAAACATGCGGCAACGGTAACGGTACGGCAACGGTTACAGCCGGGGGCGGGGCAGGCTCGTTCACGTACAGCTGGTCGCCCTCGGGTGGCAATGCGGCAACGGCTTCCGGACTCAGCGCAGGAAATTATTCCTGCACAGTTACGGATGCGAACGGCTGCACTGCAACGGAAACGGTGAACATCGTCAACTCGGCGGCGCCGGTCGTGACACTTGCTTCGCAGACGGATGTTTCCTGCGCAGGCGGTACGAACGGGCAGGCGATGATGAACGTGAGCGGTGGTGCGCCCGGCTATACTTACGTGTGGAGTCCTTCCGGTGGAAATACAGCAACGGGAACCTCGCTGACTGCAGGAACCTATACGTGTGACGTTACGGACGCCAACGGTTGTGCTTCTTCGCAAACAGTGACGATCACCGAACCGGCCCCGATCACTGCGACGATGAGTGTCGTTAATGCCGCCTGCTCACAGAGCAACGGATCAGCAACGATCGCAGTAAGCGGCGGAACGGGATCGTATTCTTATTCCTGGTCGCCTTCGGGTGGAAATGCTTCAACGGCGAATGCGCTGAGCGCGGGAACTTATGTTTGTATCGTTACTGACGCCAATGGCTGCTCGCATCTCGATACCGCGATCGTGAACACGACGAACGGGCCTTCGGTAACCGTCACGTCGCAGACCGACCCGACATGCAACGGTCTTACCGATGGCAGCGTTACAGTGAACGTCACTGGCGGCACGCCCGGCTACACGTATTCGTGGAGTCCTTCCGGGGGAACGACGGCAACGGGATCCGGTCTCGGGCAGGGATCCTACACCTGCACGATCACCGATGCGGCGGGTTGTGTCCAGACGCAAACTGCAACATTGACGGAACCTGCATTGCTCACCGCGACATCTTCATTCACGAACGTGCTGTGCAATGGAGGAACAACCGGGACAGCTTCCGTCATTGCCGGCGGCGGCACACCGAACTATTCATACAACTGGTCGCCTACCGGCGGAACATCTTCGAATGCAACCGGTCTTGCGCAGGGATCCTATACGTGCACGATCACTGATGCGAATGGTTGCACTGCGACACAATCCGTGACGATCACGCAGCCATCTGCGATCACGGTTTCCGCAACGCCTTCCGCCGGATGCGGCGTGAACGGAGGTTCTGCAGTCGCAACTGCCGGTGGTGGCACGCCCGGCTATTCGTATGCGTGGACGCCTTCGGGCGGAACGTCGGCTTCCGCAACGGGACTTGCCGCAGGAAGCTATACGTGTACCGTCACAGACGCGAACGGCTGCAGCGCGAATACACCGGTGACTGTTACCACGAACCCGCTGCCCACGCCAACGGTTTCTTCCGGAACCACGATCATCATCGGCTCATCCACCACGTTGACAGCAACAGGAGGAACAAGCTACGTGTGGACGCCTTCCACCGACCTCAGCTGCGTCTCCTGCCAGTCGCCGGTGGCCAGCCCCACACAGACGACGACCTATTGTGTGAATGTGACCGATGCGAACGGATGTTCGGATTCAGCCTGCACGACCGTTGCGGTGAATACGGATTGCGGAACCATTTTCGTTCCGTCAGGATTTTCCCCGAACGGAGATAATGAAAATGACCAGCTCTGCATTTACGGAACGCAATGCATGCAGTCCGTTGACTTCGTGATCTACGACCGATGGGGCGAGAAAGTCTTCGAGACAACGGATCCGCATTTGTGCTGGGACGGGACGTACAAGGGTGAAATGCTGAACAACGGCGTGTTCGTGTATTACCTGCAGGCATACATGCTCGACGGCTCCATCAAAACACAGAAAGGAAACATCACGCTCGTGCGATAATCATCAACCGGAAAAGAAAAAGCCATGAAAACGAACTTCATAAAACCCATCGTCATTCTTGCTTCGGCATTGATTGTAAACACCATCGCCGCGCAGGACATTCACTTCTCGCAATTCTACATGTCGCCGCTGACCGTTAATCCCGCACTGGCCGGTGCGCAGCACGACATGACCGTTGCGATCAACTACAAAGACCAATGGCAGAGCGTGGCCAGTCCGTACAAAACAGTGGCGGCCAGCTGGGACATGCGGATGATGCAGAGCAAAAACAAAAAAGGATTTGCCGCTGTCGGCGTGAATTTTTTCAGCGACCGTTCCGGCGATGCAAAGCTGGGCACGACGCAGGGAAACGCCACCGTGGCGTATCACGTTCGCCTGAATTCGAACAACACGTTCGGCGGCGGCGTGCAGGCCGGCTTTGCGCAGCGAAGCATTTCGTTCGGCTCGCTCACGTGGGGAAACCAGTTCGACGGTCTCGCCTATAACGCTACGCTGCCGAGCGGTGAACCTGCAGCGGGCGCAACGGTTTCGTACGCGGATTTCGGCGGCGGCCTCGACTGGAATTTCGATAACCGCTCCGGGGCAAAGAACGTGACCGATAACCACGACCAGAAAATAAATTTCGGCATCGCCCTGTATCATATCGGTGAACCGAAATATGCTTTCTACAGCGCATCGCAGGAAAAGCTTTTCATGCGGTACAGCGTGCACGGTTCCGCCCTGCTCAGCGTGCCGAATTCAAACATCGCTTTTGCTCCCGCATTCATGTACGAAATGCAGGGTCCCTCGAAAGAACTTTATGCAGGATCGCTTCTTCGTTTTTCGCTGAGCCAGGATTCGAAATACACGGGCTTCAAACAGGGAGCGGCGATTTCTTTCGGCGGATTTCTCCGTGCAAAAGATGCCGTGGCTGCGGTCATGCTGCTCGAGTATTCACATTATGCGCTCGGCATCAGCTACGACGTGAACGTGTCCGGACTGAAAACAGCAAGCAACAGCCGCGGCGGTATCGAGATCGCGCTGCGCTTTGTCTCGCCGAACCCGTTCCAGCCTTCTTCTTCGAGCAGCTTTTTCAACTGAAAAATTTAGCGGAAAAGAATCCGGCCAGTTACGGCCGGATTCTTTATTTCACTTCGTTCTGCTGTGAATCTTTCCAGAGCTTCCACGAATACACGAACGGGAAAACCGAGAGGATCACGATGTAGGGGATCATGACGACGAACAGCGTTTCGCCTTTCAGAAAAAAGGAAAGCACGATCATGATGGCAGAGGCCGCCACCCAGATACGGCCGGTCACACGGTGTGTGCGCGTCCATACTTCTTCGCTGTTCAGCGTCCACGGCGTGCGCAGTCCCACGAAATAGTTCGAACGTATTCTCGCGAACTGGTTGCCCATGATCATGAACAGCGCGAACACCGCGATGGGAACGATCGTGCCCACGTCGATCCTGTAACCAAGTGAAGCCAGGCACGTGACGAAGCCGATTCCCGAAAGCAGGAACGCAAGCGCAATGCGGATGATCCAGTAGGCGCCGCCGAACAGGTTGTAATTCTTTTTCCGCGGATCGATCTTCGGAAGAAGGAGCAGGAGTAAATAAAGGCCCGTGTTGATCAGCGGGCTGAGGAAAAGCGCTCCTTTCCCGCCGTAATCGTCCACCTCGCCGGCGGCATTCCAGTGCGTCGGGATCTTTGCGGGGTAATCGCTCCATCGTGCAAGCACAAGCGTGAGCGGGGCGAGGATGAGAAGCCAGAGTATCCATTCTCTGCTGATAAAGCCGGAAGTTTTCATAGTTTATTTTTTAGGTGTTTTTTTCTTTTTTTTCGTCATGTTCATCACCCAGGAGAGCAGCTCGTCGAACACGGTTGCGTTCAGCGAGTAGCGGATGAATTGCCCTTCCTTGATGGAAATGACCAGGTTCGCCTGGCGAAGCAGGTCGAGGTGGTGCGAGATGCTCGGCTTGCTGATCGTGAACGCGTCGGCGATCTCGCCCGCGGTCATGTCTTTCTTTTTCAGCAGTTCGAGGATCTCCCTTCTCGTCGGGTCGTCCAGCGCTTTGAATAATGCGTTCATGGGACAAACGTATGCATAATTGTATAATTAGACAAATATCTAAATACTAATTTATGCAAAAGCCTGGAACACAGGAGGAAATTCAGCGGGTGTAGATGAAAGCCTTCCCCGGAAGACGGCGGAAAGAAAGCGGCCGGTTCGTGTTCAGCATGGGAAAGCCGGTGGCGCCCTTGCGGCTGTCCCCGTAAAAGCTGTCGTCCGTGATCTTACGGGTCGTCAGCATGCAGCGACCGCCGAACGTGAAACGCAGGCGCGGCGTTTTTAAGTTGCTTTTCCCGAGCTGCGACATAAGATCCTGTTTCGTGTCGATGCAGTAATAATAATCCAGCATCTGCCCGGGCGGGATATTTTTCAGCCTGCCGGCCGCGAACTGGTTTTCCAGGTTGAGGATGGCGGCTTTCGTAAGCGGTTCGAGCAGCTCGACGCATTCATCCCAGCAAATAACGGGCGCACCCGTGTCGCAGAATCCCCACGTGTTGGGATAAACGCCGAATTTCCCGCTGGCATCGAAAGACGTGCCGATCGTATCGGCCGTCGTATTGCGGATCGCGAAATGGAGGTAAACGAGGGAATCATTTGTATCGGAAAACAGCGACTGGTCGAGATAGGTTTCGCCCATGGAATTTTTGCAGACCAGCAGGTAATCGCCGGGCACTTTTGCGGGGACAATTGATTTTATCGCCGGCGGTGCGTTAATCGTTTTCCCGCACGACAGGAGCAGCAGCGCGGCTGAAAAAAACTGCGCAAAAGTTACGGCTCTGCTCATGGCTGAAAATCGAAAAAGAAAATGACCGAGATCCACTTCGCGTCGACGCCGGGGAAATGCGCGATCGTCGTGTAATGTTCGTCTTCCACGGTTCCGTCGGAAGCGATGTGCCCGATCGTCGAGTAGCTGGCGTTCTCCACGGTTCCGTCGCTCTGCACATGCCCTATGGTGGAATAGCTTCCGTTCTCGATCGTTCCGTCGTTTTGCAGATGGCCTATCGTGGAATAGCTTGCATTTTCCACGGTTCCGTCGCTGAGGATATGGCCGATCGTGGAGTAGCTTTCATTTTCGATCGTCCCGTCGCTGAGGATGTAACGCACGTTTGAAATGAACGCGGCCTGGAAGAGCGTATTGTTGAAGAAGAAGATCACGGCCGCCTGTTTCACATCGACGTTCACGGCATAACCGATCGTGCCGTGCGATGAATTTTCCACGGTGCCGTTTGCCTGCACGTAGCCGATCGTGCCGTGCGATGAATTTTCCACTGCGCCGTTTGCCTGCACGTACCCGATCGTGCTGTGCGACGAGTTTTCGATCACGCCGCCGGAAGCGATGTACCCGACCGTGCCGTATGAATCATTTTCGACCGCACCGTCCGCCGCAAAATGACCGATCGTGCTGCGCGAGGAATTCAGGTACGTTCCGTCACTGTCGACATAGGCAATAACGCTGTGCGAGCTGTTCTCGACCGCGTGTTCGGGTCCGTGATTTACCGGCGTGTAAGTATTGTTCTGCGGATTGACGTTCACCGGCGGGGACGGGTTATCCTGCCGGCAGGAATAAAAATTCAGCAGCACGAAAAAAACGACGCTTGCGGAAAAAACAGGTTTCATTTCAGCGGGGTAAAACGGTAAGGGAGTTATGTTTTTGTTTTGAACGCGTGAACCGTTCCGATGATGGAAAAAGCGAGGAACACAACACTGGCGATCATTAAGGCAGGGACCACCTGGTCGAACGGCTCACTTACGGGATTATTCAGCGGAAGGAATGAACAGGCAAGGAAGAACCCGGCCAGGCTCATGCCGATGATCGAAAATATCTTCATGGTCTGCGTTTTGATTTTTACAAGACCCGCCAGGAAAACAGCTTCCATGAGCAGGAAATAAACGACGCTGATAACTACGGCACACCATGTTTCCTCCTGCGCTACATCTTCGTAAGAGGAGGGGATGCCGCCGTACGTGCCCGGGGAACCGTCGTTTTCCATATAGCGTCGCTGCGTTTCATAGGTGCCGGTCCTGCGTGCTTCCGTAATGCCTGCGATGGTGATCATGGCTGCAATGAAATAGGCAAGCGAAAGAAGGATGGACGCAATGAAAAATCCGCGCATCATGGGCGATGAGGTTGATCAAGGCTAATATAGGAAAAGGGAGAGGAGAGCGGGGCGCATTCTTTTCAGTCGGTAATGATGAGCGCACCGGCGGGGATTTTTTTCCATTCAACGGGACAGCGGATGGCCACATCCGGAAAATTGTCCTTGCCATGTTCGTAATCACCGGTGTGAAAATCTTCGAGCGTTTTTCCGTCGGTGAATGTCAGCTGTCCTTTCAGCGAGAAGAGAACGTACTTTGATTTGTCTTCGTGCTCCTGCCTGCGCAGGTTTTTTGCAGGTCCGCCGTTGAAGTTGTGGTAATAATCCACCGACGAATGCGGCGGGATGATCGTGAGCTTTCCCGCATGAAAATCATTTTTCAGCTGCTGTTCCCGCATGCGGTCCGGATCGGAATAGGTCAGCTCTGCCTCATCGATCACCATGCGGAACGTCGTATCGCCGGTCGTCCACTGGTTGATGTGAACGACGTCTTCATTGTGCGAAAGATCGACGCCGATCGTGTCGTCCGTCAGGTTTTTCAGGATGACGTGCAGGTAAAAGAAATCGGTGGCGGAGTTTTCATACACGCATTTTTCCACCATCACTTCGGCCATTTTTCCCTTGCAGAGTGAGATCGTATCCTGCGCTTTCGTCATCACGCAAACGCAGCAGAGGGCAAACAGGCTGACCAGTTTTTGCGGGGTCATCGGAGATCGGTAATAATTAAAAGTACGCATCTGCGGAACAGGACACAAGAAACACACAAACTCCCCGGGAGTGAGCTGCCGGCCGGAATAACGGGCGGATCGCATCTTTACTGTCAATAATATTATTTTTGCCGTTAACTTTCCGTTCACATGATGAAAACAGTCGACGACTTCAAATTTTCCGGTAAAAAGGTCCTGGTGCGGGTTGACTTCAACGTTCCGCTGAATGAAAAATTCGTGATAACGGACGATACGCGTATGCGCGCTGCCGTTCCCACGATAAAAAAAATTCTCGCCGACGGAGGTTCGTGCATCCTCATGTCCCACCTCGGCCGGCCGAAAGAAGGACCGTCGGAAAAATTTTCGCTGAAACACCTTGTCGCGCACCTTTCAGGGTTGCTCGGTGGTGTGAAAGTGCATTTCGCCGGCGACTGCATCGGTGAACCGGCAAAAACAGCTGCCGCCGCGCTCAAGCCGGGCGAAGTGCTGCTGCTGGAAAATCTCCGCTTCCACAAGGAAGAGGAAAAAGGCGATGAGAATTTTGCGAAAGAGCTTTCCTCGCTCGGCGATTTTTACGTCAATGATGCGTTCGGGACGGCTCACCGAGCGCATGCATCCACGGCTGTTATCGCGAAATTTTTTCCCGGCAGCAAATGTTTCGGCTATGTCATGTCAGGCGAACTCGCCAGCGTAAGCAAAGTGCTCACCGGCACCGTACGCCCTTTTACGGCGGTGATGGGCGGCGCGAAAGTGTCGGATAAAATTCTCATTCTCGAGCAGCTCGTCGGCAAAGCCGATCATATCATCATCGGCGGCGGAATGGCGTTCACCTTCCTGAAAGCGATGGGCGGCAATGTCGGCAAATCGCTGGTGGAGGAAGACCGCATTGCGAACGCGATCAAGATACTCCGGGAAGCGGAACACCGTGGCGTGAAAATTCACCTGCCCGTGGATGCGGTGTGCGCGGATAATTTTTCCAACGACGCGAACCGGAAAGAATGCAGTGCAACGGAAATCCCGGACGGCTGGATGGGACTCGATATCGGCGCGGCAACGGAAAAACGCTATGCGGATGTCATCATGCTGTCGAAAACAATTCTCTGG
>DASTSF010000587.1:0-4216 GCA_035760825.1 Bacteroidia bacterium | reverse complement strand
CTAAAGAATGCGTATATTTGCAAGTCCGCTGCAACCGCCTCCCGTGGTATATTCGCTGGTACAAGCGATAAGCACGACCCACAAAATCCGGTTTATGATAAACGACCTGAGCAAGCAATCTTCTGTCCTGAATAATTACATGGCCGAGCTTCGCGATGTTTCTGTCCAGAAAGACAGCATGCGGTTTCGCCTGAACATCGAACGCATCGGTAAGATCATCGGGTACGAGATCAGCAAAAAGCTTGAATACGTGACCACGGAAGTAACGACGCCGCTCGGCATCGCCCAGGTGCCCGTGCTCAAAGAGCAGCCGGTGGTGGCTACGATTCTGCGGGCGGGTATCCCGCTGCATTACGGGATCCTCAGCATTCTCGATAAGGCGGAGAACGCATTTATTTCAGCTTACCGGCGGCACCACAAGGACGGCTCTTTCGACGTTCACGTGGAATACCTCGCCAGCCCGTCTGTCGAAGGAAAAGAGCTGATCCTCTGTGATCCTATGCTCGCCACCGGGACTTCGATGGTGCTTGCGTACCAGGCGATCCTGCGCCACGGAAAACCCCGGCATATTCACGCGGTTTCTGTGATCTCCAGTCTTTTCGGCATCGATTATCTCAGGAAGAATCTTCCCGAGAACGTCACCATCTGGACCTGCGCGGTGGATGATGAGCTTACTGCGCAGTCATACATCGTTCCGGGGCTTGGTGATGCGGGCGATCTCGCCTTCGGGGAAAAACTCTGATCCTCTATGGACGCGAATCAGGTCAAGCATTGGCTGGAGGTTCTTGAAGTCGCCCTGATCGCAAGCGTCAAATTTCTTTTCGCACCATTCGAAGCCGAGCGTTATCACATGGGATTCGGCGAGGCGTTCGGTGTAACCACGTTCGGCGGCCTTGTAGGTATTCTTGCATTTTATTACGCAGGTTCGAACATCACCACCTGGTGGCGGCATGTCGTTTCAATCATCAAGTCGGTATTCCTGCGTCGTCCCGCCTCCGTTATCGAACGCAAACCCCCGAGATCTTTTACACGCACACGGCGTTTTATCATCGGCGTGAAAATGAAATTCGGGCTGACGGGAATAGCGGTAATTACACCCGCCATCATTTCCATTCCCATCGGGACGATCGTGGCGGCTCACTTTTTCCGGAAAAGAAAACGCGTGCTGCTTTACCTCATCGCGTCGCTGCTGTTCTGGTCGCTCGTGCTGAATGCACTTGCGCAGATCCTGCAGCTTTCTCAATACATTCCTTACCAGGCGAACTGACGTGGCGGTATATAAACATCTCTTTTTCGATCTCGACCGCACGCTGTGGGACATGGAAAGGAACGCACGTGAAACGCTGGTCGAGCTGTACCACAAGTACGATCTTGCTTCGAGGGGGATCGATTCGGCGGAAGATTTCGTGGATCATTACAACCACTACAACCATCTTCTCTGGGACCGTTACCAGAAACGGATCATCGATAAAGCAACGCTGCGCGCGCTGCGCTTCAAGCAGAGCCTCGCGCATTTCGGTGTGCACGACGAAGAGCTCGCGGCGAATTTCGACCGCGATTATATTTCAGAAGCGCCGAACAAAAAAAATCTTATTCCGGGTACAATAGAATTGCTCGAAAGCATTAAGGAGGATTACCGCCTGCACATCATCACCAACGGTTTTCCCGAAGTGCAGCATCACAAGCTGTCGCGCAGCGGGCTCGAATCCTATTTCGAAACGATCATCACTTCCGAAGGCTGCGGCTATGCCAAGCCGGATGCGCGTATTTTTTCCTACGCGCTGAAAAAAGCGAAAGCTGTTGCCGAAGAATCGCTCATGATCGGCGACGACCTGAACATCGATATCGTGGGTGCGCGTGAAGCCGGCTGGCACCAGGTTTTTTTCAATCCTTCCGGCGGACAGCACAAGGAGAAAGTGACGTACGAGATCCGCAGGCTGAAGGAGCTGCAGGATATGCTGCAAAAAAAATCCCCATCACAGGGATGAGGATCTTTTCCTGAAAGAGGAAAAATTACTTCGGATCTTTCTTGCTGTCGTCCTGCTGCTTGTTCATATCCTTGTCCTGGCATTTGTCCTTGTCCTTGCAGCAATTTCCTTTGCCGTCGTGGGTGCAGGTGGCGCCGTTCTGGTTGTTTGCGCAGCAGTCCTTTTTCTTTTTCTTGTTTTTCTTTTTGTCGTCATCGCCTTTTACGACGACGATGTGGCTTCCCGTCATCACATTGATGGCCGAAGCGGAAGCGCCAACCGTCATGCCGGCAAGCGCGAGGATCACAAACAGTTTTTTCATCGGAAGTCTATTTTGAGTTTTTTGATTCAATAGCGTAAAGATAAGGGCGAAAGAGACTGATGAACGTAATCGCGGTTACTTTACCAGATTTTAACAGCTTTTTCCTGCTCAGGAAAAGGAAGCGATCACTGTTTCTCCGCCGCGCACCGTTTCGTTCAGCTTCACATTTACCTTCGTTCCGGTAGGAAGGAAAACGTCCACGCGGGAACCGAATTTGATGAAGCCCATTTCATTTCCCTGCACGGCCGCATCGCCCGCTTTCGGGTAGCAGACGATCCGTTTGGCCAGCGCGCCTGCGATCTGCCGGAAAAGCACCTCGCGTCCTTTTTCATCTTTGACGACGACGGTGGAACGTTCATTGTCCGTCGAAGATTTCGGGTGCCACGCGACGAGGTAAAGGCCTTTGTGATATTTTACATAGCTCACCGTTCCGCCGATGGGATAGCGGTTGACATGCACATTGAACGGCGACATGAAAATGGAAAGCTGCAGGCGTTTACCCTGAAAATATTCGGGTTCTTCCACTTCTTCCATCACTACCACTTTTCCGTCGGCGGGAGCGATGATGTGCTCCGGGTTCGACGGCGTCACACGCGGGGGATTGCGGAAGAATTGTAAAATGATGTACAGCAATGCAAGCGTCAGCACCAGCGCGATCGCGTTCCACACGCCGAAAGAAGGGAAAATGAGGAACATCCCCGTATTGACCGCAAGAATAAAAATAATGGTGACGGTGATGGTGAAAGTGCCTTCGCGGTGAATTTTCATTGGAAAAATGTTTCGGCAAATATAGCGGATGCGAAGAAAAGGAACGGTTAAAATCTATTAACGCCATCGCGGATCACTTCGCAGGAATAGTTCAGGTCGTTGAGCGGAATATTCAGCGGCGGCGCAATGCGCAGGGCGTTATCGCAAAAGAGGAACCAGTCGGTGATAACGCCGTGCTGCAGGCAGTGCTGAATGACGCGCTGGACTTTTTCTGCGTTCGCGAGAACGGCCGCGTAAAGCAATCCTTTTCCGCGCAGGTGGATCTCCCCGCTTTTACCGAGAATAGCGCTGATGACCGCTTCCCGTTCAGCCACGCCGGCGACAAGATTTTCTTCAACGATCGCGTTTACCGTAGCCAGCGCAGCAGCGCAGCAGACGGGATTTCCGCCGAACGTGGTGATGTGGCCAAGCACGGGATTTTCCGTAAAGGCGGAAAGGTTTTCACGCGAAGAAACGAATGCGCCGATGGGAAGTCCGCCGCCCATCCCTTTGGCGAACACGATGACATCCGGGATGACGCCGGAATGCATGTAGCCGAATAATTTCCCGGTCCGCCCGAATCCCGTTTGTATTTCATCGAACACGAGCAGCGCGCCGGTTTCGTCGCAGCGTTTGCGGAGTTTTTCCAGGAATCCTTCCTGTGCGGGAATTGCGCCGGCCTCGCCCTGCACGGGTTCTGCGAACACGCATGCGGTTTCTTCCGTGATCTGCGAAAGGTCTTCTGCGTGATTGAAGCGCAGGCGCTTTGTCCCCGGAAGCAGCGGGCGGAAGGAGGTCTTGAAAAATTCGCTGCCCATGATGCTGAGCGCGCCCTGCGTGCTGCCGTGATACGCATTTTCGAACGAGATGATCTCCGCTCTTCCTGTAATACGTTTCGCGAGCTTCATCGCTCCTTCGATCGCTTCCGCGCCCGAATTCGTGAAATAGGAACAGTTCAGCGTGGGCGGCAGCAATGACGCGATCTTTTCAGCGAGCTTCACCTGCGGCGACTGTATGTATTCCCCGTAAACCATCACGTGCATGTAACGGTCCACCTGCGCTTTTATCGCCGCCACCACCTTCGGGTGACAGTGACCGACGTTGCTCACGGAGATCCCCGAAATAAGGTCGATGTATTTTTTTCCTTCGGTATCGGTGATGTGGCTTCCTTCCGCTTTCC
>DASTSF010000586.1:0-5744 GCA_035760825.1 Bacteroidia bacterium | reverse complement strand
AAAATGAAGTGAGGCTGTCACGCCTTCCGGATGCACTTACGGAGTCCGCGAAAAAACACGGCGGGCGGATCGCATTGCGCGAAACGGGCGGCGCTTCTGTTTCCTATACGGAATTCCTTCGCCGGGCCGAATCACTCGCGGATTTCCTTTCCCGCCATGGCATCGGCCCCGACAAGCGCGTCGCCATTTTATTTCCCAAAAGCATCGATGCAGTTATCGCGATCGCGGCCACGGTTTTGTCCGGCGCCACCTACGTACCCATCGATCCGGAGCTGCCGGCCGAACGCGTAAAACTTCTTCTCGGCGATTCGGATCCACATGCGCTGCTGGCACATGCGGATCATTTCCCGTCAGAGATCGGCTCCGGCGAACTGCTTCCCGGTCCCGTTTATGGCCGCGCGGCTTTTTTCCCAACAGAAAGCGTCGATACTTTTCCTGATCTCATCAGTATTCTCTATACATCCGGATCGACCGGCGCGCCGAAAGGCGTGTGCATTTCACACGGGAACATGCATGCATTCGTCAGCTGGGCGCTGGAAACATTCCCGCTTTCAGAAAACGATCATCTTTCTTCGCTGGCCCCGCTGCATTTCGATCTTTCGGTGTTCGACATTTTCTGCGGGCTCATTTCCGGGTGCTGCATCACGCTCTTCGATCATAAAACGGTGAAGAATGCGCGGATGCTGGCGAAGATCATCAGCGAGGAAAACATTTCCGTCGTATACGCGACACCAAGCCTGCTGAACATGATCCTGAACTTCGGCAAGCCGGAAAAATTTTCATTTGAAAAATTGCGGCTTGTGCTTTTCGCAGGGGAAATTTTTCCCGTCGCGCAGCTGCACCGGCTGATCGGTTTGTGGAAGCACGCACGTTTCTTCAACCTGTACGGGCCGACGGAAACAAACGTCTGCTCGTACTTCGAGATCCCGCTTCCGCCTGATGCGGAACGGACCGATCCTTACCCGATAGGAAAAATGTGCGCGCACCTCGAAGGAAATATCTCGGCGACGGGCGAGCTACTCGTTGCCGGCGCGAACGTCACACCCGGGTACCGGAACCGCGATGAGCTTAACGCAAATAAATTCACGGAGATCGGCGGGCAGCGTTTTTATCACACGGGCGATCGCGTTGAAAAATGCGAGGATGGAAATCTTATTTACGCGGGCCGCATCGACCGCATGATCAAGAAGCGCGGCTATCGCATAGAACCGGGAGAGGTGGAATCGATCATTTCCGGTTTTCCCGGCGTAAAAGATGTGGCTGTAACCGGCGCGAAAGATGAAGAAGGCTTTTCGCTGCTGGTTGCTTTCATCGTCACGGCCAACCCGGATGTGCAGGCCATTCATGCCCGTTTCATGGAATACGGTCCCGCGTACATGATCCCCGACAAAGTGATCTTCCCGGACAGCATTCCCAAAACAAGCAGCGGAAAAACAGATTACCAGAAGCTGGAAGAAATGATCCGCTGAATTTATTCCGGACCGTAATACAGGTGCAGGTGGATCACGGGAGCTCCCGTTTTTCCTCCGCCAAACTCATCCGCAACAATTTCCATCCCGTCTTTTCCTTTTTTCCATTTCGCCTCGTAATAAACATCACGGTAATAATTGTTCGAAGGTTTGCGCGAATGAAGTTTTTCGGGAAATTTTTTCGAAGCGCTGTCCGCCTTCCCGAATTGCTTTTCAGCATCCGCAACCAGCGCTAATGCCCGCTCCCTTACAGCAGCATAGCCGGAATCCATCCCGTTGCCGTAATGAGGTCCGTCGTAAATGTCGAGCGAAAAAGCAGCCAGCGCGCTGTTCACGAACGTGAATCTCCATGAACCGTAATTGCTGGTCAGCGTATCATCCAATTGCCAGTAAGCGGCCTCGGCAGAAATTTTTCCGGCATAGTCGGGGTGCTGCGCGAGAAATTCATCCGTCGTGATACCGATCCCGAACTCGCCTTTGATCTGCAGCCCTTTTCCCATGGCGGAAACTTCGAAATAATAATCGCACGAAGCTTTAACGGGCGTATGCGGTCCGTTGATCTCCATGCGCGGATCGTCCTTCAGCTTTTGCCAGCGATGCACGGAAACCGTGATCTCGTAAAGGGGCGTCTTCCACTTCGAATAAAATACGTTCACTTCTTCGAGCTGTGGCGGCGGAATGGTGAGCCCGGCCGATGAATGCGCGGACGGTGTTCCGAAAATATCGCTGTAATGACCGCTGAGCGTACGCGCCACCTCCAGCAATTTCTCCACTGCCGCGCTGTCGGCGCCCGGATATTCAGCGCACGGACCTGCCACCGCGTTGGAAGTGAACTGGTATGTTCTCACGGTATCACTCTCCGCGTAGTAGCTTACGTTGCCGTCAATACCGTCTTCTGTATGGGGCGAATTGATCCAGCTCTTCATGGGAACGTACTGCGCGGCGGGAAACTGCTTCTGAAAATCAGCTTCCGGCATCCCGGGACGAATACGATCCAGCTGCGCCATTACGATCACCGGCACAAAAACACTCAGCAAAACAGCACATTTTTTCATACAGCGCAAGTATAGAAAATTCTTTCACCTTCCCGCATGATCTTCTTTGAAAGGATAGGTTACCAGCAGATTAAAAACAGGTTCCCGTCCGCCGCCCATCCCTCCTGCCCGTTCATTGATGCAGATCACAAGAACTTTGCCATCGACGTTCCAGGATGCTTTATAATCCGTCCTGTCCATGAGACCGTGCGAATCGGTCACGACGGGCGGGCGTTTATCCGGCACATCTGTCATCAGGCTGTCGGCCTTCCCGTATTTTTTCTTCGCTTCCTTCGTCAGCTCCTTTGCGCGACCGAGCAGCCTTGCATAAGCGGCATCGGCATCGGTTCCGTAAATTTTTCCGTCGTAAATGCTGAGATTGAATGCAACGAGCTTCCCGTCCTCAAAATCCATACGCCATAACCCGTCCTTCGTAAGCAGCGTGTCCGGCATGATCCATTTGTCGGGATAATCATTCACCTGGAGCGACATTTCCGGGTGCGCTTTTTTGAATTCGTTCTTCGTCATGCCGAGACAGAACGGGTTCTTCATCCCCGTTCCGTTTCCCTTTACGTCGATTTCCAGCGTATAGTTGCAGCACTGTGCACATCCGTGCACGTCCGCGGCACCGTTGACCTGCGGTTTTGTGCGTTCTTTCGGCCGCGTCACCTGCATCGTCAACTCATCGCCGTTGAATTTCCAGCGAAAATCAAACACAACATCATAATTCAGTTCCGAAGACGTAATTCCGGGACCATCCATGCTGAGCACAGGTTTCCCGAAAATTTTCGTGTAGAACGCCGCCTGCCTGCGCACATTTTGCATAAAGGAGGAATAGTCCGCTGTATCTGCGCCCGCGTTCCCGGGACAAGGGCCCGGCACTTCGTCGCCAAGAAAATTGTACGAGCGGACGGTATCGCGCATCACTTTGTACGTCGCTTTTCCCGCGATCATTCCGATCGTGTCTTTTTTATACACCCAGGAAGTCATTCCCGTATAATCGGGCTTCATGCCGGGAAACTGTTTCCGCGCGTCATCGAGCTTCATGCCCGGTTTTATTTTCGAAAGCTGTGCGGGAAGTGCAAGCGGAAAAACCAGGAAAAAGAGGAAAATGGTTTTCATGGGGTGAATGAAGAGCCGGTTTATTTTCTTCTCAATTTATGGCAATTCCGGGGAACGGGCAAAAGCGTCCGGAATGAGTCAAAAAAAATGCCGGTCGTTTCCAACCGGCATCGTGAGATGAAGTTACTTCTTCTAATTTTTTGCGATGCGCGTCGTAACGATACCTTCCGGTGTCGTCATCTGCAGGAAATAAATTCCGGCAGGCAAAGACTGCATGTCGATCGCCAGCTTTGCGCTGTTCATTTTCCATTCGCCCACCGCTTCACCGAGCGAATTATTCAGCACGAGGGCCGTCACATTCCTGAAATCGCCATACTCGATGGTAAATGAACCGTTGTTCGGGTTCGGGTAAACCTGGAGATTTCCTGCGGCCGTATTTTCCTGAACTCCTGTGCACGCGGACACGAAAATGCTGTCACTTGACGTTCCGGCACAACCGCTCACCGGATCGGTATAAGTATACATAATGAAGGCCAGCCCGTTCCCGGCAGAACCTGGATTGAACGTAGAACCGGTCACGCCCGGACCGCTCCATGTTCCGCCTGCAGGCGTCGCTCCTGTCAAAGCCAGCGAAGCGTCGTTCGCGCAGATCGTGTCCTGCGAAACAGACATCGTCACTGTCGGCGATGGCGGTGGTGAAAGTGTCATGGCAATTGAATCCGAGCATCCCGAAGCATCGGTGACAACAACGGAATAATTTCCGGCGCTGAGGCCGTTGATATCTTCCGTCGTGACGCTGTTCGACCAGGCGTACGAATACGAAGGCGTTCCGCCGGAAGCCGTAAGGTTGATCGAACCGTTGTTAACAACGCAGCTCGTGGGATTGGTCGTGACCGCGCCAAGGACAATCGCGGGAGGAGCGCTGATCGTTGCAACACTTGTCATGGCACAACCGTTTGCATCCATCCAGTTGCAGGTGTATGTTCCCGGGCAAAGGTTCTGGAGCGACTGGGTTGTTTGTCCTCCGGGCGACCAGGAAAACGAATACGGCGCAACTCCACCGGAAGGAACAATGTTCGTTTCCCCGTTGCAGCTGTTGCTGCACGTTGCATTCGTATCCATCACCACAGCCGAAAGCGGTGACGGCTCTGTGATCGTGACTGATCTTGTTGTCACGCAACCGAGGTTGTCCGTAACCGTGCAGGTGTATGATCCTGCGGAAAGTCCCGAAGCTGTTGATGTCATATCTCCGTTCGACCAGCTGTAAGAATAGCCCGGCGTTCCGCCTGACACGCTTATGTCGGCTGTCCCGGTTGAACCTCCGTTACACAAAACATCCGACGCGATAATGGATGTAACAAAAGCCGGTGGAGCGGTAAGGTTTATGCTGGCGCTGGCAGAACAGCCGTTTGCATCAGTGACGACGCATGTGTATGAACCGGCTGTGAGATTTGTAATGCCGGCAGTCGTTGCGTTACCCGGCGTCCATAAGTAAGTATAAGCGCCGGTTCCGCCGCTGGGTGCAACAGTGCCTGATCCGTCCGTACCTCCCGGGCAGGTGATGCCCGTCGATGTCGCGTTTGCGCTCAGCACGGCAGGTTCCTGCACCAGTATCCCGGTCAGCGAATCGAGACAGCCGTTCATGTCGGTGATGTACACATTGTAGCTGCCCTGCTGCAGACCGGAAACATCTTCCGTTGTGGCGCCATTGCTCCACTGGAACGTATATCCCGGTGTTCCGCCACCTGGCGTAAGATCGATCGCGCCGTCGCCGTTCCCGTTGCAGGTAATATCGGTCACGTTCGTCGTTCCGGAGATCATTGCCGGTTCCGTGATGCTGACCGAGGCCGTAGTGAAGCAACCGAGTCCGTCGGTGACTGTACAGGTGTACGTTCCGGCAGAAAGCCCGGAAGCCGTAGCCGTCACATCGCCGCTGGACCAGCTGTAGGAATAAACCCCGTTGCCTCCGCCCGCGGTCACGGAAGCAGAACCATTGCTGCCTGCATAACAGGTAATATTCGTTTGCGACGTGGTTACCGTCACCGGCGAAGCGCCGATGATGATGTCGTCATAATCGACCGAAGCTGCATTAAGGCTGTGCATGTAAACGTGATCAACCGAAGTGGCGGTGGTAGAACGGAAAGGCCACGCCGAAAGGATCAGCGTGTTGTTCACATAT
>DASTSF010000585.1:0-3084 GCA_035760825.1 Bacteroidia bacterium | reverse complement strand
CCACTGCCAAACCTTCTTATGCGTTTGACATACATGCGGCCGGCAGTGGTAAATACTCCGCCACCCCCAGGCTGGAGATCGGCTGGTCGGCCGACCTGAACGCGCTGTTTTCTTCTGCCACAGAGCCGAACTTCGAAGCTTCAGGATCCGTAACCGTTATGCGAAAAGTAAATGTGTTCAAGAAATCCGGGGGAGTTTACATTACCGGCCTTGGCAAATACAGCAGCACGGAACCGGATGTGATAGGCGGAAAAGCCGGGATCAAGATCCCCATCGGCGATCAGTTTATCCTGGGCGGTGAATACTATCTTAACTATGACAACGAACATCCTCTCAACCTGTGGCAGCCGAGCCAGGGACTACGCATTTACCTGCTGCACAGATGATCTTTATAACAAACCGGCTTTCGTTTATTCACGAATCAAACACCCGTTTTTATGACACTTTCCACCGATCCTCTCAACCAGCTTCTTAAAAGTAATGAAGCACTCAACGACTCCGGTACTATCCTGAACGGTGAAGCTCTTGCCGAAAACGACCTCGCGCTGGAAAAGGAATTCCGGTTTCTCAACGATTTTTTCGCGGCCCGGATCAAGTTTGCGGAAGACAGCACACAATTGCCTTCCGTTATGGAGCGGATCCGCGTCATCAACCATGCTCCTTCAAAGAACGGCGTCCTGAACGGCCTGGCGGAAATGCTCGATCTCAGTGTGATCGAACGCATCCTTCTTCTCCTCGTCCTCGAACCGCATTACAATCCCGTCGGTGTAAGCAAAAGACTGTCCTCGCTTGCAGAAAGCAATCCCGACCTGATGGATTTTTTCAGCTACTACGTCGATCCGTATTCGAAGAACCGCTATCCCACACTTCAGTCGGCACTGTTTCTTCTTGCCGGTGATAATCCTTCGGAATGGCGCGAATGCGAACAGGAAATTCTGTTCCGTGGCAAACTTCTCAGGGAGCAGATCATCGTGCTGCGCGATCCCGATCACCGTGAGCGTGTGGGCAACCGTCTCAACCAGCTTATTGATCTCGCACCTGAATACGTCGATTATCTCCTCCACGGCCAGCGGCCGCGGCCTGATTTCGGTCGCGCCTTCCCCGCATCGTGGGTCTACACAAATCTGTCATGGGACCAGCTCGTGCTGAACCCGCTCACGCTTGCCGAGATCGGTGATGTCATGGACTGGGTCAGTCATGGACGCGAAACGCTGAGCATCTCCGGGGGAAAGATCAATAAAAGTTTTCCTGTCCTGTTTTACGGACCTCCCGGAACGGGAAAGTCCTTCACCGCGAAGCTTATCGGGAAAGAATACGGCAAAGATGTTTTCCGCATCGATCTTTCCATGATCGTTTCAAAATATATCGGTGAAACGGAAAAAAACCTTGCGCATCTTTTCGACCGCGCCGAAGGGAAAGACTGGATCCTGTTCTTCGATGAAGCGGATGCATTGTTCGGGAAACGCACCGGCATCAGCGATTCGAAAGACAAGTGGGCGAACCTCGAAGTGTCTTACCTGCTCCAGCGCATGGAAGAATACCAGGGACTCTGTATTCTCGCCACGAACCTCAAGCACAATCTCGACGCGGCGCTTACACGCCGTTTCCAGGCCATCATCCACTTCCCGTTCCCGAAACCCGCTGAACGGGCGCTGATCTGGGAGAAAAGTCTTCCGCCCGGCTTCCGCTACCCGGAAAACATCAGCTTTGAAAAATTGGGCGCGTATGATCTCAGCGGAGGCGCCATCACGAACGTGATCAAAGCATCCTGCGTGAAAGCCGTGAAGCGCGGCGATCGTGTGCTCAGCACAAAAGACCTCAGCCGCTTCATCAAGCTTGAATATTCCAAGGACACGCGCACTCCGGTGCGCAGCAACAATAATTAAGATCACTCAGATCCGCTTATGGGCCGCCAGTATTCATACGAGAGAATCGATCGTCGCATGGAAGACATGGACGACTGGTACCTCGATGAAAAGAGGAAAATGGCCGGCGGAAAAAAAACTGTGCAGGCGAAGCTGGAAATCTCACAGCCCGGGGATAAGCACGAGCAGGAAGCGGACGCAGTGGCAAGGAATGTGGTGAACGGGGGCAAAACCAATATGCCTTCGATTACGCCGGTTTCCGATTCCATTTCGACAGCGCGGAAAGACAAGCCGGAATACACCCCTTTCGAAGTCCAGTTCACAGCCTACTCCATTGTGAACGGTGATCCCGACGTGAAGAAGGTCATTCTCGCCATCCAGAAAATCGATGAAGACACGCTGTGGCGATTCATGAAACCGGACAGCGAGTTCCTGCCCCAGCTTATTTTCAGCGATAAGATCAGCGGCGGTGGTTCAACACCGGAAAAATTCGGAAAGCGTTCGCACAAAAAAATATACATCGCCTCCTCCCTGCCCTTTCCGGTTGCCGTTGCACGTTACCTGCACGAGCTCAATCATTATATCGACATCTGGCTTGCGGGAAAAAGTGCGCAGATAAAAGGCCGCAACCTGGCGCAGGCGCGTGATGAGCGCGGCGAAGGAATAGCAAGCCCCGATCTTGTTTCAACAGATGAGCAGAAAAACGCCGTTGGTGAACTGGTTACTTCGGTGAACAAGGACCTCATCGGTGAAATCGAAAACAAGCCGAAACCGGAAGACACGTATGATCCTGAAGATTCAGGCCGGGAGAAAACACTCAAGAAAAACTACCGGAGATGGGCAAAGAAGCATAAGAACGAAACATGGGACGAATTCCTTGAACAGCAGAAAAAATGGCTTGACCAGGAGGCCATCAGCTCTTACGGTCGATGGGGCGCCAAGGCCGATCCGCTGACACATGTAGTCACCTCTTCGAAAGTGGAGCTCGGCTATGTCTTCGAAAAATCACTTTATTACAAGAAAAACCCCGATGCCGCGCCCGGAGAGTGGATGGACAAATTCGACGGTTGGTTTGAAGGCGCCTATGCCAGCCAGCTTTCCATTCCCTCGCTTACAAAAGCGAGTAATGTTTTGCAGAAAAAAGAAAGCAACGGTACGGCTGGCGGAGGCGAAACGGCATCACCACAATTTACCTCCGACCTGGAAAGCACGAAAGGCG
>DASTSF010000584.1:0-2726 GCA_035760825.1 Bacteroidia bacterium | reverse complement strand
TCAAAAATAAGCGATTCTTCCCCGGCAGGACAACCGATAATTGTCATGTTCCTGATCCGCCGAAATGATTTTCTTTGCGTAACAATACAATTTCCATGGCAAAATCAGCTACGATCATCGGTGCAGGACTTGTAGGCTCCCTGCTTTCCATCTATCTCGCCAAACGCGGTTACAAAGTCGATGTGTTCGAACGGCGTCCCGATATGCGGAAGAATAAAATAAGCGCGGGAAAATCCATTAACCTCGCGCTGAGCGACCGCGGCTTCCGCGGACTCGACGGCGTAGGCATCGGCGACGAGATTCGGAAGATCGCTATCCCGATGCACGGACGGTTCATTCACAACCAGGACGGAACGACCGCTTTCCAGCCGTACGGAAAACAGGGACAGTTCATCAATTCCGTTTCGCGTGCAGGAATAAACATGAAGCTGATGGATCTCGCCGAATCGATGCCGGGCGTGAAATTCCATTTCAGCGAGCGATGCACGAACGTTGATACGAAAACAGGAAAATCTGTTTTTGCCAATGAAGAAACGCATGCTTCGCATGATTTCGCTTCTGATCTTGTATTCGGCGCCGACGGCGCATTTTCCGCGGCACGCTTAAGCGCCATGCTGGGCCACGACCGTTTCGATTACAAGCAGTTTTACCTCGAGCATGCGTACAAGGAATTGCACATCCCGGCCGGACCCAACGGCGGGTTCCTCATCGAAAAAAATGCGCTGCACATCTGGCCGCGCAAAAGTTTCATGATGATCGCGCTGCCGAATATCGACGGGACGTTCACGTGTACGCTGTTCATGCCGTTCGAAGGCGAAAACTCATTCGCGCAGTTGAAGACGAAGGAAGACGTGAAGAAATTTTTTGATGAAGTTTTTCCCGACGCCGTTCCGCTCATGCCTACGCTGGTCGACGATTACTTCGCGAACCCGACATCGTCGCTCATCACGGTGAAATGTTTTCCGTGGACGTTCGACAGCCGTCTTGCGCTCATCGGCGATGCCGCGCACGCCATAGTCCCGTTTTACGGGCAGGGCATGAACGCAGGCTTTGAAGATTGTGTCGTGCTCGACGGGCTGATCACGAAGCACAAGGAAAACTGGGCGGATATTTTTCACGAATACGAACAGCTGCGCAAGCCCGATGGTGACGCCGTGGCCGATCTCGCCATCGGGAATTTCGTGGAGATGCGCGACAAAACCGCCGACCCGAAATTCCTGCTGCAGAAAAAGATCGAAGCATGGTTCAGCGAAAAGCATCCCGACAAGTGGATCCCGCAATACACGATGGTCACGTATCGTCCCGACATCCGTTATTCGACGGCCATGGAACGCGGGCAGCGCAACGAGCAGATCATGCACGAAGTGATGGCGGAAATTCCCGGCATTGAAAAGAACTGGCAGACGGAGGAAGTGGAAAAGGCGATTTTAAGCAAGCTGGAAAATTAGGCGCCGGAAATTTTTTCAAAAAAGAAGGGCTGCATTTCTGCAACCCTTTTTCATTTTTTCATTGAGAAGATCCCGGATTATTTCAGGTCGGTGACGTTGTACGATTTTCCGTTCATATCGTCGGTGGCCTTGAACCAGAGGTGGCCGCAGTTGTCGTCTTCCACGTAATAAAATTCCTGGCCGGGCTCGTAATCGAACACTTTCGTCGACCCGTTGTCAATGCTGTTATGGCCGCCGTTCACGCAGTAGTCGAACTCGCTTCCGGTGTTGTTCGTGATGCGGAATTCGATCTCGCCGGAAACGTTGGTTTTTTTGCCGGCTGTGAACGAACTTCCGATGACAACCGCAGCGGTCATCGCGAAGATACCGGCCGCGGAAAAGATAATTTTCTTCATCTGGAGTTGGGATTGGTTTGAGTATGCAAGATAGGATTTTATAAACGCAAACAAACGCGATGGATCGTTTCACAGCGGATCATTTTGAACTTTTACCGTGAAATTCCGGGTGCCGGCAACCGGCGGACCTTTTCTTTCACCATAAAAGGCGTTATGTCGCGTAAATGCAGGCTTTATCCCGGGCGACGGGCGACACACTGTCACCTCTTCCCTGTAAACGCATATTTGAAAATAAACCGGGTTCCCGTCTCTTATCTGTAAATATTGACCTTTCCCCAACAATTTCTTCCCGCCGAGTTTACATGCCGCTTATTCCCGGTTAACACAGGAAACGAATTTTTGCGGCATGAAAAAGTTCATCCTCTTCCTGCCGCTTGCATTTCTCGCGTTCTCCTGCAAAAAAGAAGTTTCCGCCGCGCCCTGGCCTTCGCTGAACGGCACGTGGGAAATGAAAAGCTCGGAATACGACGTTTACCGCGATGCGCAGCTGTCCGACCACCCGTTCCTTCCTGCGGCGGAGGGACAAAATGTCTATGATTTCCATCCCGGCAATACGTTCACGCAGCGTTCAACTGCATTTCCCGCCGTGAACGGCCGTTATATTTTCCGCAACGACAGCCTCCTGCTTTTCAGCGACACATCCTCCGTCGCCACGCAATCGTTCCGCCTCGTGTTTTCCTCCGCGCAGCGTTTTTCGCTCATCAGTGCGCAGGACAGCGCCACGGTCATGCACGAATCATTCTCTGCGGATACACCCGACAGCCTGCAGCTCAATTTCGAACGCCTGCAGTGATTTTTTAGTTTAAAAAATCAATTCCGCATCCCACATTCGGGTGCAAGTTTGCTTCTCCTGTCAGTTCGAGCGCGGATTGCTTCTCCTGTC
>DASTSF010000583.1:0-3756 GCA_035760825.1 Bacteroidia bacterium | reverse complement strand
TTTCAGCCAGCGGAAAAGAAATACGGATCGAACGCAGCGCACCGGGACCTTCGCATTACGACGGCGAGCCCGACAATGCAGGAACAGAGATCATTGCCACGGTGGAAAAGCAGGTGCTGAACGTCGTTGTTCCGACCGGTTTTACCGGTTGATCAGCGTGTGACTTTTGCAAACTTTCCGCAGGAAGCGAACTGGTGAGCGATCACTTCTTCGCCTTTTTCATTCACATAACCGCCGCGGCCGGAAGAATTGTAATCGGCATTCAGCGGAACGGATTTGTCGCGCGGAGGTTTCTCAAGCGAATATTCCTTGCTCACTTTTCCTGTCTTGTCGACATAAACGGCTTTGAACATGCGCATTTTCACAACCGCATAGCCATCCCGGAAGCTCCCGGTATAATCGAACCGCGGCGTGATAACGAAATTTCCCGAGGCATTGATGTAACCACGCTTCCCGAAATCGACCGCAACATCGGCCAGGCCGTCCGAAAACACACCCGCATACGTGTATTGCGGTTTGATCACCCAGTTCCCTTTCGTATCGATGTACCCGAAATAATTGATGCCGTCATTCTCGTATGCCTGCTGATCATCGGAAACTGCGTTCGCTTTTCTAGGAGAGAGAGCAGCAGGCGCCAGCCCTTCCGCACCGAATGATTTGGCTGAAATGAATTGCCGCGGGATCACCTCTTTCCCCGTTTTGTCGATATATCCCCACAGCCCGTTGTACCGCACGGCTGCAAGCCCGTTGTGGAACGGCTGCACTTTATCATAAACCGGCGCCACCACAATGTTCCCGGTTGTGTCGATGAACCCGTATTTGCCGTATTTGTAAATGACGCCGAAATTCTCGCTGAACCGGTAGAGATTTTCGGTGGCACCGGCAGAATAACCCAGCGGAGAATAAGAGCCTTCATCGCCTTCATTAGGCATGGAATAATCATAATCCATATAGCTGAGCCAGTCAAGCACCGGCGCCATGATCCAGTTTCCGCTGCGGTCGATAACGCCCCATTTGTTGCGGAAACAGACATACGCTCTTCCGCAGCTGAATTCTTCCGCGCGTTCATACCTGGCGGGAATCACCATTACGCCCTGCGGATCGATATAACCATACAGCCTGCGGTGCTTTACAGAATAAGTAAGTCCCTTGCTGTACACATCGTATCCATTTCCTGTAATTCCCTTCCGTAAAATATCGAAGCTGCTTTGATCATCGTCTCCATTGGAATCATCAGCATCATCATCCCCTTCTCCTTTCTGCATGCAATCCATATCGGAAGCTTTCAGCGTAACAGCGGAAGCCAGTCCCTCGCTGAAATTGCCCGCATCTAGGTATTGAGGCTCAATGACCCAGTTTCCTTTCAGATCGATATAGCCGTAAAAACCGGGCTCACAGTAAACGCTGATCTTTGTATCCTCCGCACCCGGATCAGGCGGGGCGCATTCCTTTCCTTCCGCATCGATCCAGAATGTACGCGCGCCCAGCTGAACTTTTGCTTTTCCATTGCTGAAATCATAGACGTAATCGTAAATGGCGGGAATGATTTCCTTCCCGGAAGGATCGAGGAAGCCCCACTTTCCGCCCCGCAGCCGGGCCGGGTTGTAGTCATACGCCGATTTCTTTTTCCAGAAACCGCCTTTGTTGAACGCCGCTCTTTTTTCTTTGTACCCGCGGATGTATTCGTAGGGCTCCTGGTTCAGCTTGTTCCCGGCATGATCGATGAGGTAATACCTGCCCTCGCGCTCATTGCCTGAAAGGTTAGGGTTGTAATAGCTTCCGTATCCTGCATTGTATCCGCTCTTCTGCTTTTCAGCAATGATCCCCGTGCCGTTGCTCATGGGCACGGCAATGTCGTATTGGGCGCGGATCAGCGTCGATCCGTCTGCATTCAGGTAACCGAAATGGCCCGCATCCATGTAAAGCAATGTCCCGTCATCGCCCATGCGCAGGTAGGCGTATTTCGCCTCCACCACCCAGGCACCGCTCTGATCGATAATGCCGAAAGCAATAGCCGAGTCGCCATAGTAATAACCCGAGTAATCATCAACCAATCCGGCATCTTCTCTTTTTACTTTTTTCCCGGCAACGGCGAACCCGTTTTCATACTGCATGATCGTTTCAAAATCAGGCTTGATGATCCACTCCCCTTTCTGGTTGATGACGCCGTCTTTGCCGTCTTTCAGCGCAATCCATTCCGTTCCCGATTCCTGTGCGACAAGAAAAGCATACGTGGCATCAAGCACTTTTTCATTCCTGCCGTTCTGCAGGCCGTATACTTTCGGCTTGCATACAGGAGCCATCCATATTTCATTTTTTCCGCTGTCCGGGTAGAAAGAGAAACAGAATCCGGCCAGGGAAAGGATAAGAACGGGAAAAGCAAAAGCTTTTGGGGTAAGCCTTTTTTTCATTGAACGTTTACTTTTTTTCTTCGGGAATAATGCGGATCACCTTTATGAAACGCGCGGGGTAATGGCTGGAATAATAATCGGTGATAACGACACCGCGGTGATTATCGGAAGATGACGCGTGAATGAATTTCACGGGCTCGCCTTTTCCGGAGATGATAATGCCCACATGCCCCACTCTTTTTTCTCCGGGATGGGTGCCGCGGAAGAGGATGATATCGCCTTTACGGCATTCGCTGAGCGAAACCTCCTTTCCCACCGTCGCATACGCCTGCGCGGACCGCGGGATATCTATCCCGTAATGACCGAAAACGTACCAGGTAAACCCGGAGCAGTCGAAACCGGCCTTCGGGGAGCTGCACCCGTAATGGTAAGGAGTCCCCAGGAAACTGGTGGCATAGGTTACAATGCTGTCACAAACCGATGGCGTACCCGTCGTATCCGGGAAAATGAAATATTTTGCCGCGTCCACCTTCATACCCGCCACCAGCAGGAACACGACCAGAATCGTCTTTCTCATGTCTTTACAACGCTGAAATGATCAATTAATGTGCAAAAATCATAAAAAGGTACGAATGAATTCCCCGTTTTATTTACCGGGTACTGATTCTTTAACAAAATGGGGCGCCGGAAAAATTTCTGCATTTTCACACTTGGAGAAAAGTATTACTTTTGTCATCCTTTTGCGAAACAAGCGCAGGAGAGCGTTCTTCAGAGCTTATTAATTATCCCTGCCCAGGTGGCGAAATTGGTAGACGCACCATCTTGAGGGGGTGGCGCCACACGGCGTGCTGGTTCGAATCCAGTCCTGGGCACAATTGAATGCTAAGTGATGAATTCTGTATGATGAAGTACTGCTCCTTTTTATTTCATCATTTGTCCTTTTGAATTCATCATTTCAATGCCCAGGTGGCGAAATTGGTAAACGTTGCGGTCTCAGAAGCCGTTGGGAATATCCCTTGGGAGTTCGAGTCTCCCCCTGGGCACCAAGCCAAAAAAACGATCTGAAAAACAAATCTCCGGAACTCCCTGCAGGTCGTTTTTTTTCATCCTGATTTTCATTGCTGCCATCCGATCAAATAGACATCCGTAACCGGAAAGCGTCTTTCGAGTATGCTTTCCTGGAAAAATTCATCGCGGGACTCGTGCTTACGGGGACTGAGATCAAATCCCTGCGCCAGGGAAAAGCGAACATAACGGACGGCTTCTGCGTTTTTGAGCGGGGCGAGCTCTTCCTGCGCAATGTGCAGATCAGCGAATATGAAAAAGGCACGCATTACAACCACGAGCCGAAGCGCGACCGCAAGCTCCTGCTATCCAAACATGAGCTGAAAAAACTCCAGGGAAA
>DASTSF010000582.1:0-4397 GCA_035760825.1 Bacteroidia bacterium | reverse complement strand
GATCGGGGCGAAAGGATATACGAACGGCGATCTCGCGCTGAGAAAGATCGCTCAGATGGTCGACACGCTCCACATCAGCGGGCGCTGCCACGTGATCATGGCAACGGACGGCATTTTTCACCTCAGCGAAAAAACAAAGGCATTCGCAGACACCGTCTTCGCACAGAGAAAAACCAGCTTCTGCGTGCTGCAGTTCGGCGACGAACAGAATGAAGACCTGAAAGAAGTGGCGACGATCTCGCCCGACGGCATGTACGCGCTCGCGACGCGGAAAAATATCCCGGCGATCCTCCGCCGGCAGGTCCCCGTACCGCAGAAAACGGCCGTTCCGCAAACCGTTTATTACACCGACATCGTGAAAATGCGCGGGGCGGAATTCGTGCAGTATTACCTGCAGCTGAACCCGGACGACGGCCTTGCGTCCATCCCGCGCAGGTGAATATGCGTGTTCTCATCCACGCCCTGTCCGCCGCATCAGCGGATCGCAAAACTGTCCGTCCTGGCTGCCTGCGCAATGATGTGTCTTTTATCTTTGCGCAGTGAAAACCGGCATTCTTCTCATCAATCTCGGCACACCTGACAGTCCTTCCACGCGGGACGTGCGGAAATACCTGCGCGAATTCCTGATGGATCCCGAAGTGATCGACATCAACCCGGTTGCAAGGTGGCTGCTGGTCAATCTCATCATCGCGCCATTCCGTGCGCCGAAGTCCGCAAAGCTGTATGAAAAGATCTGGACGAAGGAAGGAAGTCCGCTGCTGATATACGGTAATGCGCTCACGCAAAAGCTGCAGCATTCGCTCGGAGAAGACTACGTGGTGAAACTTGCCATGCGCTACCGCAACCCGTCCATCCGCAACGTGCTCCGCGAAATGATGAAGGAAAACGTGGAGAAGATCATCGCGGTGCCGCTCTACCCTCAATACGCTTCTTCGTCGACGGGCTCCACGATCACAAGGCTCGAAAAAGAAATCGCCGCGCAGAAAATAACCGTCCCGGTTAAGATCATTTCGCGCTTTCACCAGCGCAGGGAATACATCGATGCGGTGGCGGCCGGTGCAGGCTCGTTCGATCTTTCGCAATACGATCATGTACTGTTCAGCTTTCACGGCGTGCCTGAACGGCATATCACGAAAACCGACGCAAAGCTCGGCAACGGAAAATGCTATTTCGGGAATTGCTGCGACACGATACATGCGGGGAATGAATTCTGCTACCGCGCGAATTGTCTTGCAACTGCGCATGATGTCGCCCGAAAACTTTCGCTGTCTCCTGAAAAATATACGATCAGCTTCCAGTCGCGCCTGGGAAGAACACCGTGGATACGGCCTTATTCCGATGAGATCATTGCGGAGCTTGCGCAAAAAGGAAAGAAAAAGATACTTGCCTTTTCACCTGCGTTCGTGGCCGACTGCCTCGAAACGATTTACGAGATCGGGGTGGAATACGATGAGCTGTTCCGCAGGAACGGGGGAGAAAAGGTGCAGCTCGTACCTTCGCTCAATGCGGATGACAGCTGGGTGGCGGCACTTCAGAAGATCATCCTTTCGTGACCAATGGCATCGCGATGATCAGCGGTGCCGGTTATTCATCTTGATGCTTTTCAGGTCCATCTGCGGCTTCAGTTCCTCCCGGGAAGAGCCGCGCGAAGTGTTCGCCGTATTCACCGTTTCATCAGCCTGCGGCGGAGATGGTGTAAAGCCTGCCGCCCACCACATAGCTGATAAAATAAAAAGCGCGAATACAGCAACGATTCCGCTGCGCTTAAGGGTCTCCATAAATGAAAAAGGGTCTGTTGTGTTTGCTGAATAAATATACGAATAGAAACAGAAACCGGTTTCGTATTTCTGCCAAACACAGAAACGCATCGACGAATAGTTTCTGTTCTCCCGGACACAACAGAAATTTTCATAAAATCTAATGGAAAAATAATCTTTACTGGATGATCAGCCGCGCAACCTGCGCACTGCTTCCCGATGTGACGCGGACAAAATACACGCCGCTGGTGCATCCTTTGACCGGAATATCGAAAGAGTTGAGACCTGCTTTCGATGCCTGCGTTTCTGAAAACAGCACACGGCCCGTCACGTCCACAAGACGTATTTCACTTTCTGCTTCCGCCGGCGAAAAATAGGTCACCAGCGCGTTGTCGTTCGCCGGGTTGGGAACGATCTGCAGCGGCATGCCGTCCGCGCTCACGGAAACGGCGATATAACCTTCCGTCTGCTCGTTACCGGAAATATCCACCTGGCTGAGCTTGTAATAAACAACACCCGATGGCGGCGACGGATCTGTGAGCGAATAATCCAGCGGTTCGGAACTGTTCCCGCCGGGCGCTTTGGAAAACACCCGGCCGACCGCGTCGAAATGAATGCCATCCGTTGTCCGCTCGACGAGGTAATAATTGTTGTTGTGTTCCGATGCAACATTCCAGTTGAGCAGGACGCTGTTCAGCCCGGGCTGGAATTCCCCGGTGAAGGAAGTCAGCTCAACCGGCAGCACGCAGCTCGATACGGAAAATGTAATGGTAGCAGTGCGGGAAATTCCGCAGGCGTCCGTAACCGTGCAGGTGTAAACCGTGCTTCCGTTCGTGCAGCTCGAGACACTGATGGTCGGCGAGGTGGCGCCTGTGCTCCAGGAATAAGTGTAGGCAGGAACTCCGTACAGCGGCGAAGGATTGAGCGTGGTGGCCGTGCAGCAGGTTCCGGTTGTTGTTGTAGACCCGTTCCCGCTTGCGGAATTCCCGAGCGTTTCGGTGGTATGTCCCTGCACGGTCACGTTCCACGTATTGTTTGTCGTCTGCAGCACTGCTGTCGAACACGGTCCTGCCCATCCGAAACAGTCTATGTTCTTTACGTGGAAGGGCACCGTAGTGGCTACGCAGCTCGGTGTAAGACATGTAACCAGCCAGGGAGCATTGAACCCGGAACCAACGCAATTACCCGCGCTGTTCACGGCGCAGGAATACCAGTTGTCGGTGTTGGCCGGATCTTCCCCGCAGGGTCCTACCATGCGGAAGCCTCCGTCGCTGCGCCATGCAGGTGCAAAAGCGCGATAGGTAAGTCCCCAGATCGCATTGGTGGCTGTCGCCTGCCCGGGGAATGTAACGTTCAGCGGACCGCCGTAACAGTACGCAGAAGAGCTTCCGCAGAATCCATCGCCCGGCGCATAAATTGAAAAACCGATGTTGCCGGCCGAATATGTTGCCGCGCCGCTCACCAGCGGATCGACCGTCACCGGGTAAACCGTCGAAGAGCTCGTCAGCCAGCTTTCCTTCACGAGTGTGCGGATCGTGTAGGTGTTCCCGTTCTGTATCACCTGGTAAGCGCCGTTGGAAATCACGGCCCTGTTGCCGATGTTGTCATAAACCACTACCGGCGCCCACCGCGCTTCTTCCGCGTTGTCGGATGTGTTGATGACCACGAGCGAACCCTGCCAGAATCCTTCCGGCGTCCTTATTCCCCCGCTGATCGTATCCTCGAACAGCACATATCCCGGCGGCAGCGTGATCTCGTCATTGAAACCGTACCAGCCTGTCTGAGACGTTGTGTTCGGTGCCGTATTGAGAATGTAATCGGTTTCGACGCTGTTAAAATTAAAAACAAGCTGGCGGTCTATGCCGGGCCATGCATTGGTGGTGTACGCTCCGTTTTTCCCGACGGTGGAAGAATACAGATCGGCCGCACCTGAAAGAAGCGTTGCTGAAGTATCCGTCACGTGATACACGGATGTGTTGGTGTTGAACACGAGCGAAAGTCCGTCAGTTGACATCGTCGTAGTTCCGTCATTCATGTTCAATGTGGCAGGGACCGGCTGAATATCCGCCTTGTAAATTCCACCGCCCACCGGGTACAGTTTCGGATCGATGGCGCGGATCCATCCCGCGGAATCCACGTAATTGAAATTGCCGTAGCTGGTCTGCACATAAAAAACATTTCCGCCTGTTCCGTTCTGGATATAATAGCGCGAGTTGAGCGTTCTTTTCTGGATAAGCTCGATGCAATCCGTGCAGGGCGCGTTATCCGGTAAAATGCCATAGTCGGGATTAGCCTGGTAAGCCGAAGGCGTAAGATGGGTCATCTCATCCGTCACAACTGGTGTCCGCTGGTCGAACGTGGTGAAGTCCGGAGCGAACGCATGCATCGCCGTATCCTGCTCGATCTGTCCCCTCACGAAAAAAGGCGGGAATACCAACAGGCTGAAAAAAACACCGCGTAAAAAATTCCTCATCGCTGTTTTCATTTTGTGTGCTCTCTTCCGGGTTTGCCGGAAATCATGTTTTTTTGCCAGTTAAATTTATAACAATTCCACCTTGCCTGCAATCGGAAAAATTAGAATCACCTAATAAGCAGCGTGATCTGTTCCGGAGGAAAAACCGGTAAGGCAATCACACTGCG
>DASTSF010000581.1:0-2524 GCA_035760825.1 Bacteroidia bacterium | reverse complement strand
CGGCATGGCTTTATGAATTTACGAGGAACCCGCACCGGAAATACCTTCTGCGGCATTTCAGGAAAAACACGGGAGTGCTGTTCTACCAGCTGATCAGCGCGTCGGTGTTTGGCCGTATCCTGGAACGTTATTCAGGCGACGAGCTTTATTTCTACACCTACTGGTTTCATCACGCCACATTGATGCTCGCGTTCCTGAAGAAGCAGGATAAAATACGGTCATTCGTTTCCCGCGCGCATTCGATCGACCTGTACAACGAGCACTGGCTGTATGCGGGCGACCGCCACAAGCCGCTGCCTTATGCCTGGTTCAAGATGAAATACATCAGGAAAGTAGCGGCCATTTCCGAGCATGGAAAAGAGCACCTGCTGAAAGAATTTCCCGACTGCCGTGAAAAAATATCGCGGAGCTACCTCGGGGTGCCGGATAACGGTCCGGGCGTTTCGCTTCCGCTTCAACCGTTTGTGATCGCTTCCTGTTCAAATTTCACCGGGAACAAACGCGTCTGGCTGATCCCTGAGATCCTTGGAGGACTGGGAAAAGATATCCGCTGGGTACATTTCGGCAGCGGGGGAAATACGGAAAGCCAGGTGAAGAAAGCGGCTGAAAAATTCCTTTCACCGGAGCAGGTGATTTTCGCCGGCCATGTACCCACGGCCGCCATTATGGAATATTACCGAACGCATCCCGTACACCTGTTCATGAACATGAGCCGCGCCGAAGGTCTGCCAGTTTCGATCATGGAAGCGATCAGCTTCGGCATACCTGTTATCGCCACGGATGTATACGGAACCCCGGAACTCCTTTCCGGCGGAAACGGTTTCCTGGTTTCCGCCGATGACCCGGTCGCGAAAATTGCCGGTCTCGTGGACCAGCTCAGGAACGACGCGCAGCTGCATAAAAAAATGGGAGAAGCATCGCGGAAGCTTTTCCTCGAAAAATTTTCAGCAGGGAAAACCTATCCGGATTTTATACGTAAAGTGCTTCACGGCTTATCGGATAATTAGTTCTAATTTAGGAAGCATTTATGCTCGTCACCGTCATCATTACCGCCCATAATTACGCCCGCTACATCGAGAGGGCCATACGGAGCGTGCAGAACCAGTCGCTGCCGCGCGAACAATACGAGATCATCGTCATTGACGATTGCAGCACCGATGAAACGCCGCAGGTGCTGGAGAATTACAAGGACGAAGTGCGGGTATTCAGGATGGAAAAAAACGTGGGACTTGCAGAGGCCAGGAATTTCGGAATTAAAAAAGCAAAAGGACAATATGTGCTTTTTGTGGATGCTGACGATTATATTCAATACGACCTGCTGAAAGTTCAATCTGTTTTTCTCACGGAAAACAATCGCCTCGATGCGGTTGCCGTCGATTATTACCTCGTGAATGAGTTCGGCGACCACCTCGAATGGGTTTCAGCGCAGGAAAAACCCATTGCCTGCGGTGTCATGTTCCGGAAAGACCGGCTTTTCGATGTCGGCCTTTACGATACTTCCTTCAGGGCCCGCGAAGATGAAGATATGCGCATCCGTTTCCTGAAAAAATTCAACATCTACAATATCATCCTGCCGCTGTACAGGTACCGCAGGCACAACAGCAACCTCACCAATAACGCGGAAGAAATGGAGAAGTACAGGCAGAAGCTGGATGAAAAGCATAACGGTAATTCCTGATGGCCTTTTTTCTTGAAACAGACCGTACCGGACTCCGGCCGCTCGCGACGGAAGATGCTACCGGAGAGTACCTGGGATGGCTCAACGATCATGAAGTGACGCGCGGCCTCGAAACAGGCATCTTTCCCTCGACGAAAGAATCGCTCGTGGATTTTGTGAAACGGATGGGAAGCAGCAAAGACAATCTCATTTTTGCGATCATCGACAGGCAGAGCGGGAAGCACATCGGCAACATCAAGCTGGGCAATATCAACTGGGTGCACCGCAACGGTGAGCTCGGTATCCTCATCGGTGATAAATCTTCGTGGGGAAAAGGACACGGGACCGACGCCTGCCGGCTGCTTGTTCAGTACGCATTTGAAAAGCTGAACCTGCACAAAGTCTGGCTTGCCGTTTTTTCCAATAACCCGGCTGCCATTTCCATTTATAAAAAGCTCGGGTTTACGGAGGAAGGACGCCTGAAGGAGCACGTCTTTTCCGAAGGAAAGTTCGTGGACAAGATACTCATGTCGGTTTTCAATAACGCGGAAAAATGAAGCGGCTGATCTTTATACAGGCGCGGATGGGGTCTACACGGCTTCCCGGGAAAGTGCTGAAGCCGCTGGCGGGAAAACCGCAGCTGCAACACCTCGTCGACCGGCTGGGAAAATATTCCGGTGCCGGCGAAGTGGTGGTGGTGACCAGCGACCTCCCTGCCGACGACGCGATTGAAAAATTCTGCGGTGAGCAGGAAGTGAAATGTTTCCGCGGCAGCGAATGGGACGTGCTCGATCGTTTTTATGCTGCTGCGAAAGCATTTCATGCGGCTCCCGGGACAGTGATCGTCCGCATTACAGCCGATTGCCC